>DRKV01000280.1 GCA_011051635.1 Chloroflexota bacterium
CCCAATCCAGCGGGGTATAGCGGCGCATGTACCAGGGAAAGAGCCACAGCGCGCCCAGCGCCGCGCCGCTCAGGAGACGGCGCACCCACGGCGAGGGGTGACGGCGCTGCTCCAGAAAACCCCAGGCAGCCAAAGCAACCTGCGGCACGGCCAACACCGCCCGGTAACGGGGATTATCCCACAGGTCGCCGCCGCCGCGGTAGGAAGCAACCAAAGCCCCGCCCCACACGGCGAGGCTCAAGACGCCGGGGAGTTGCGTCCACAAGCGGCGCAGGGCGACCCGCACGGCGGCCAGGAACAGCCCGGCAAGGAGCACCGTCCAGCCCAGCGCCCGCCAGACGGCGATGCCCCACCAGATGGGCGCGCCCTTCCCCAGGATGGCGGCGGGCAGGAGGGGACGCAGGAGGCCGTAGAACAGCAAAAAGGGCAGGTGCGCCCAGGATGGCAGAACGCGGAAGGTGCGCTGCATCCATCCCGAAGCCTGCTTGCTGAGGTAGCCCTGATACTGCGCCGCCTTTCGCAGCCAGAAAAGGAGCGCATCCAGAGGCGTCTGGCCGCGCCCCAGCCAGAGGATGAGCACAAAAACCAGCCCCGCGCCGCCCAGCCCCCAGCGAGCAGCGGGATGGCGCAGAACGCGCCAGTCATCCAGGGCGAGAAAGGCCAGGAGGGAGGCCGTCAGGAGGGTGAAAGCAACCGGGGGGGAAAGGGGCAGCGCCAGGAGGAAAGATACCCCCAGCCACAGCCAGCCGCGTCGGGAGCGTTCCTGGGCGGCCAGGGCTGCGCCCCACAACCCCAGCGCCGCCAGCGGGATAGCCAGCGCGGCGCGCATCTGCGTGCTGCCCAGAAGGACGGCTTCGGGGTAGAGCGCCAGCCCCCACGCCGTCCAGCGCGCCGTGCGGGCATCGAAGGCGCGGCGGGCAAACGCCCATCCCAGCGGGACGGCCAGGGAGGAAAAGACCGCCATCAAAGCGGCGGTCAGCAAGGGGGCGGGGGCGGCGGTTCCCGCCAGGCGGTAGACGGCAGCCAGGAGGAAAAGCAATCCGCCGTACTGGTCGGCGGCATCGGAATAGCCGAAGGCATCCAGAAGGGGGCGTCCGGAGTGCGCCAGTTTCCAGGCGGCGGTATCCCGCGTGTAGGCATCCGACATGACGTAACCGGCCAACTCCGGGGGCGTGCCGTACCCCCAACGGGGCAGAGCCACCGTCCACAGGAGGGCGGCAAGCAGCCTCAAAAGGAGAGCGAAAATCGTCAGGCGGCGTAACCAGGAAGGCGGGAGGGGCATGGGCGGAAATCTCGGGGGTCAGGCAGCCATTTCCACGGCAACGCGCTTCAGGTCGGCATCCACCATCATGTGAATCAAGGCTTCGAAGGAGACGGAGGGCACCCATCCCAGTTTTTCCCGCGCCTTGGTGGGGTCGGCAACCAGCAAATCCACCTCCGCGGGACGGTAGAAACGGGGGTCTTGCACGACGTAATCGCGGTAATCCAGCCCAACGCGGCCAAAGGCCACCTCGCACAGTTCCCGCACCGAGTGAGTCACCCCCGTGCCAATCACGTAATCCTCGGGGGCATCCTGCTGGAGCATCATCCACATCATGCGGACGTAATCGCCGGCGAAGCCCCAGTCGCGGCGGGCTTCCAGGTTGCCGAGGCGCAGTTCGTCGGCCAGCCCAAGTTTGATGCGCGCCGCGCCGTAAGTGATTTTGCGGGTGACGAATTCCAGGCCGCGGCGGGGACTCTCATGGTTGAAGAGGATGCCGGAGACGGCGTACAGGTTGTAGGATTCGCGGTAGTTGACGGTAATCCAGTGCCCGTAGACTTTTGCCACCCCGTAGGGGCTGCGCGGGTAGAAGGGGGTGGTCTCCTTTTGGGGAACTTCGCGCACCTTGCCGAACATCTCGCTGGAGGAGGCCTGGTAGAAGCGGGCTTCCGGCTTGACCATGCGGATAGCCTCCAGGAGGCGAGTCACGCCCAGAGAAGTGACCTCCCCGGTGAGCACCGGCTGATTCCAGGAGACGGGGACGAAAGACTGCGCCGCCAGATTGTAAACTTCGTCCGGCTGGTGCTGCTCCATTACGTCCACGAGAGAACTCTGGTCGTGGAGGTCACCCTGAACGATGATGAGGTCGTCCTGGATGTGGCTGATGCGCTCAAAAGTAACAGTGCTGGTGCGGCGCACCATCCCGACGACGGTATAGCCCTTGTTCAACAAAAATTCGGCCAGGTAGGAACCATCCTGGCCGGTAACGCCGGTAATCAGCGCGGTAGGCATCCCGATACGCTCCTTGTGGGGTTGGTCAGAATTCAACGGCTGAATTATACCGACGGTTTGGCGGGCGTCAAGAGGGGAGGCGGGTGTAGAGGGCGCGCAGGCGGCGCATCCAGGCTTCGAGGCCGTAGACGCGGCGGGCGTGTTCTCGCGCTGCATCCCCCATACGTTGGCGCAAGGCGGGGTCTTCTACCAGAGCGATGAGGGCCGATGCCAGGGCCGCGGGGGCCTGAGGTGGAATCAGTTGCCCCGCTTCGGGAATCAGGACGGTGGGGACATCCCCCACGGCGGTGGCGACGACGGGCAAACCGGCCATCATGGCTTCCAGCACGGCCAGCGGAAGCCCCTCCCAGTGGGAGGCATTGACGAAGATGTCGG
>DRKV01000281.1 GCA_011051635.1 Chloroflexota bacterium
GGGCGTAGCCCGCATCCTCCGACCGATTCAGCGCCCGCAGGGAGACCAGCAGATATTCCTCGTAGCGGGATTGCAGGCTGTACATCCATCCCAGCACGGTGTAGATGGTCACCTCCTCCCGCAATGCGGGCGTGATCCCGCGCCGGCCGGCGCAGCCCCTGCCCGACACCCGGTGCCATGCCTGATGCGCCATCGCCTTGCTCACCGCCCGATGCAGGGAAAATCCGGCCGCGGGGAAAGGTTTTTCCAGAAACGCCAGCGCCTGCAGCAGATGCGCCTCGGCCCGGTCGTATTCGCCCCGCCGGAAATGCGTCTCCCCGATCTTGCGCGTCAGCACCGCCCGCTGGAAACGGTGGGCCTCATCCTGGGGATAGCCCGCCAGGGCGCGCTGATAAAAGCGCAGCGCCTCGCCCGTAGCGGCGACGGACACCGCCTGATCGCCCGCGCGCAGCAGCCAGGGCCGGGCCTGTTGAGGATGATCCGCCCGCAGATAATGGAAGGCGATCTCGGCGCTGACGCCGGGCTCATCCCCCCGCAGGGTCTTCAATGCCGCCGCGGCGGCCAGATGCCATTGCTGCCGACGCCGCTTGGGGACGCCCTGATACACCGTCTCCCGAACCAGATGGTGCTCGAAAATGCAATCCCGGGTGAATGCGCCCTCGCCCTCCTGCACAAGCCGCTCGCGCAGCAATTCCTCCAGCACCTCCAGCGCACCTTCCTCATCCCGACCCCACACCTGCATCCACACATCCAGATCGAACGCGCGGCCGATGACCGCGGCCGCGGCCAGCCCCTGCCGTGCCTGGGGCGTGAGTCCCGCCAGGCGGATTTCGATGGCCTGACGCACGGAATCGGGCAGGGGAGGCGTAAAATCGCGACTTTCCAGGCGATAGCCGCCCGCCACCTCTCGCAGATTCCCCTGCTGCACCATGGCGCGCACGGTTTCCAGGACGAAGAAGGGATTGCCCTCGGTGTGACGGTGGATGCGTGCGATGGTCGATTCATCCAGGCCGGGTAGCCAGCGGGCGATATCCTGGGGGGAGAGCCGTGACAGCGTCAGGGACTGGGCCAGTTTTTTCCGCTCCAGGTCGAGGAGAATGCGGGACAGGCGGTCCCCCGCGGCTACATCCTCAGTACGGAAAGCGCCCACCCCCAACAGAGGATGCCCCGGCGCGGTTTCGGCCAGCATGGGCAGCCAGGCCAACGTCGATTCATGGGCCCATTGCAGATCATCCATGAGCAGGAGCAGCGGCGAACGCCGGGCGAGGACGGTTAGCAGATGGGTCATGGCCTGCAGAATCTGCCGCTGTTCCAGCTCAACGGATGTCATGGAGCGGGCGTCGGGAGGCAACAGGGCGCGCAGTTCGGGGGCCAGTCGGGCGAGATTGGCGACCTGCCAGGATGGCAATCCTCCGATGAGTTCGGGGCCAGCGTCCGCTATCACGTCGCGCAGCACATCCACCAGCGCGCCATAGGGCTGCCCCTGCTCATGCTCATAGCACGACACGCCAATGACCTGCGCCCGCCCGCGGCGCACCTCCTGCCCCAGCGCCGCCAGCAGACGCGTCTTGCCGATGCCCGCCTCGCCCCGCAGGAAAATCAGGCCCCCGCGGCCCTGCTGCGCCCGCCGCCAGCATTCTCGCAGAAAATCCAGCTCTCGGTCCCGCCCCACCAGCGGCGAGGGATCGTCACCGAACCGAGATGCTCGCCATCGGCGCGATGCCCGGGGAAGCGGCGTCGGCGGGGCGTTTGCCACGGGTGGGGGCGTTTTCCGGGCCATCAGGGCGCGGAACTGGGTTGCTGTCTCCGTAGAAGGCGACACCCCCAGCTCGCGGGCCAATGCTTCCTGACACCGCTGATATTGGGCCTGCACCGCGGCCCGCTGCCCTAGTTGGGCGTAGGCCCGCATGGCGGCCCGATGCGCGGCCTCGTTGCATTCATCCAGGCTCAGGGCCAACAGCGCGATTTCCAGGGCCTGCTGTGATTCGCCGCGGGCCTCATGTGCAGTCATCAATTGCAACAGCGCGTCCTGATATAACGCCTGCAGCCAATCCCGATCGCGCACCACCCAGTCGTCGTACAATCCGGGCAGCAACTCGCCGCCATACAACGCCACGGCCCGCTGCCAGGTTGATGCATCGTCAGCCTCCCGCACGGCCTCCTCGAAGGCCGCCACATCCACGACCACCTCGCCGGGAAAGTCGAATCGCACCGATTGGTGATCACATTGCAGGGGATCAACTGCCTCGAAGCAGCGGCGGATGCGCCAAAGCGCGGTGGAGAGGGACCGGCGGGCGCGCTGAGGCGGGCGTCCGGGCCAGAACATCTCGGCCAGGGCCTCACGACCAAACGTTTTCTCCCGATGCAGGAGCAGATAGGCCAGCAGGGATTGAGAGCGGGCGGTGGCTGGCAGATGGATGCTTCGTCGTTTTCCCCCACCGTCATCCTCTTCCCACAGGCTGAATCGCCCCAGCATGGTCACATGAAGACGAGGTGGCATCAACGGCCTCATGGATGGCGGTTTTCCCGCGCGGAGGCGCTTCGGAACCGCCCAACTGGGGACATCCTTCGATTTCAGTATACAGCGCGCCACTGCCCCTGTCAACGATCTTTTTTACCAAAAGCGCCCCGCAGGTGAACCTGCGGCCTAAAAAACGACGCCCCATGAAATGGGACTTCCATACCGTGGCCGCATTCAAGCCGGGTTCACTCAGCGTCATTCCGTAGCCCGGCGGCTTCAGCGCCGGGTGGACGTGGGGAAAAAGCCAGTTTCAAAATGACTGCTATGAAAATAGATTTCGGTAGACCGGGAAACCGGGTAGACCAGTAGACCGGGTGGGGGAGCGAATCGGTCCGGTTTCCCTGGTTTCCTGGTTTCCAGGTGTACCGGGTTACCGCCCACGATTTTCGTCCGTATCGGCGCTGGCTCGCCCGCCATCGGACTGCTTTGAAAATCGATCTCACGCCAAGGCGCCAACGGGCGTGACACGTGA
>DRKV01000282.1 GCA_011051635.1 Chloroflexota bacterium
CCCGAAAGCGACCGGGAGGATTTTGCCCGCCTGTGGTCCACGAATAGACACGAATGGGCACGAATAGGGCCACGAATGGGCACGAATGGGCACGAATGGGCACGAATAGGGCCACGAATGGGCACGAATGGGCACGAATGGGCACGATTGGGCGCGCTGGCTCCCGACGAACTCAAAATTTATCCTACCCAATTGCTTGCCAACGCCGACCTGTATGCCTACTGGCAGCGCGGGGAATATCAGCCTTACGATACCGAGACGCTGGTTGATTTGCTGGCGGAGGTCAAGACCACCATCCCGCGCTACTGCCGGGTCAACCGCGTCATCCGCGACATTCCCTCGACCAACGTGGTGGAGGGCAACAAGCGCACCAGTCTGCGCCAGGATGTGCACCGCGAGATGGCGCGCCGCGGGACGCGTTGCCAGTGCATCCGCTGCCGGGAAGTGCGCGGCCAGAGGGTCGTCCCCGAGACCCTGCGCTTCGATGACCTGACCTACCGCGCCGGTTTTGCGGAGGAGCATTTTCTCTCCTTCGACACCCCGGAGGACAAACTGGCGGGCTTCCTGCGCCTTTCGCTGCCGGGGGAGGCCTCTCCCGATTTGGGTTTCGCCGATTTGGAGGGCGCGGCCCTCATCCGGGAGGTCCACGTCTATGGGCAATCCCTGGAAGTCGGGCGTGAAGAACGGGGAGCCGCCCAGCACATCGGCCTGGGGCGGCAACTGATTGCCCGTGCTGAAGAAATTGCTCGCTCCCGCGGCTACCGCCGCCTGGCTGTGATTGCCGCCGTCGGCACGCGCCGTTACTACGCTGCCCGCGGCTTCCGCATGGGCGATTTGTATATGGTGAAGGAGTTGCCCGGCAGGGAGTTGCGAAGTTAGGAGGTTGCGGATTAGGAGTTGCGGTGTTGCGCTCCTTTCACCTGCGCACCCACTCACCCCGTCACCCAATCACCCACTCACCCCGTCATCCCGTCACCCATTCACCTCGTCACCCACTCACCCACTTACCCCACACCATGCCTATTCACTTTGGAACGGACGGCTGGAGAGCCGTCATCTCAGATACTTTTACTTTTCACAACCTGCGCCTGGTCTCTCAGGCCATCGCTGACGCCGCGCGGGCTGCGGATTGGTGCAGCAATAACGGCGCCGAGACTGACCCCAACTTGATGGTGGTCGGTTTTGACACCCGTTTCCTCTCCGACCGCTACGCGATTGAGGTGGCCCGCGTCCTGGCGGCCAATGGTTTCACGGTGCGCCTCACCCAATCCGATGCCCCGACACCGGCTATTTCCTACACCATCCGAAACCTGAAGGCCGTGGGAGGGGTGGTCATTACCGCCTCGCACAACGCCCCGCGGTACAACGGCGTCAAGTTGAAGGCCGCTTACGGCGGCTCGGCCTCCCCGGAGCAATCGCGGCGGGTGGAGGTGTACCTGAACGACAACGAAGAGCGCGCCCGCGGCCCCAACCTGATGGATTACGACCGCGCCCGTCAGGCCGGACTGATTCGGCGCTTCAATCCCCTGCCGGAGTACTTCAACCACCTCCGCACCCTGATTGACTTCGATGCCATCGCCGAGAACCCCCCGCGGGTGGTGGTGGATTCCATGCACGGCTCCGGGCGGGGCGTCATCCGCTCCATCTTGCAGGGGACGGGCTGCGAGGTACACGAAATCCGCGGCGAGATGAACCCCGGCTTTGGCGGCGTGCATCCCGAACCGATTGCCCGCTACCTGGGCGCGCTGGCGAGCGCCATCAGTACCGGCAAGGGAGACCTGGGGCTGGCGACCGACGGCGATGCCGACCGCATCGGGGCGATGGATGAGCGCGGCAACTTCGTCGACCCGCACAAAATCATGGCCCTGGCGCTCAAGCATCTGGTGGAACACCGCGGCTGGAGCGGTCCCGTGGTACGCACCGTCTCCACGACCCGCATGGTGGACCGCCTGGCGGAGCGCTACGGGCTGCCCGTCTACGAAACGCCGGTGGGCTTCAACCACATCGCCGACCACATGCTGCGCGAAAACGTGCTCATCGGCGGGGAAGAATCGGGCGGCATCAGTTTTCAGGGCCACATCCCCGAAGGGGACGGCGTTTTGATGGGGCTGCTCCTGGTGGAGATTGTCGCCCTTTCCGGCGCGCCCCTCTCGGAACTGGTCGCGAACCTTTTGGACGACGTTGGGCCGGCGCATTACCGGCGCACGGATTTGCGCCTGAAGCATCCCGTTGCAAAGGCGGCTCTTACCAGGCGTCTGGCGGAAAACGCCCCTGCCTCCATCGGCGGGGAGGGCGTCAGCGAGGTGCGTACCACCGACGGGGTCAAATACATCCTGGCGGACGACTCCTGGCTTCTGATTCGCCCCTCCGGGACGGAGCCTGTCCTGCGCGTCTATGCCGAAGGCCGTTCACCGGAAATCATGCAGGCTATGATGGAATACGGTGAGCAGGTGGCGCAAAGTATCGTCTGACCGGTCTGTAGTGCAATGCAAAAGCCCGCCGGAGTTTTCTCCGGCGGGCTTTTTGGGTGCCTGAGCGGGACAACAAGACTACGAGGCGGTGCGCAGGCGCCGTGCCAGGAAGATGACCAGCAACAAGGCTACTGCACCGACGGCCAGCCCGGGCAGCCCGACTTCATCGGCGAAGCCCGTGTTGGGCAGGGCAGTGGCGGATGGCGTGCCGGTGCCGGTGCCCCCGCCGCCTGCTCCAGGGGTTTGCGTGAGGGCATTGATGGTAGCCAGGGCGTCAATGGTGGCTTGACGGTAGTCTGGAGTGGGGGTGTCGGTGGGCGCGGACGGGGTAGGAGTGTCCGTAGGCATGGCGACCACTGCCGTGGGGGTGTTGGTCGCGGTGGGGGGTACGGACGTGGCTGTGAAGGTGGGCGTCCAGGCCTGGGCCAATTGGGTCATAGAAAGCGCCTCGGCCACCTGCGTGTTCTGGGCATTGACCGTGGCGATTTCCGCCTGGCGGGCCTGGTTGCCGGAAGAACTGCCGCGCAACAGGAAAATAGCCATGCAAGCCAGGGTCAACAGTATCAAGGCTCCCAAGATGCCAGCCACAATCAGGAAGGTGCGGTTATCGTTCCCGCCATCGTCGCCGGAAGACATTGAGTCATCAGTATCCGCTATCAGGCCGGTATCGCTTTCCGCACTATCGTCGTCGGCGAAGGCGTCCTCGAAGGCGCTGAAATCATCTTCTTGATAATCCATAGGGTTTCTCCTCGTGTAAATGCTGGGTGTTTCCTGGCTTCCCGCGACTGGGGGTTTGGGGATTAATCTCTATCTTACCGGATAATTTGCAAATTGGCTACTGGAATGATGGCTTGTTTCTCTTCGGCGAAGCGGATGACGGCTGCCGCGGCTCTGATTCCGTTGGGGAATTTGTGCGGCTCGGAGAGAACGCGCACCACATACCCGATTTCTCCCCTATGGGGAGCGGAGACCACCCTCACCATGTCGTCGGGAGCAAGTTCGCGGGGCATGGGGGGGATGAGTTGCCCCGATGCAGGGAGAGGCAAGAAGACCTCCGGACGCGTGCCGCGGTGGAAGTTGTACGGTTGGGCGTTCAACGAGGCCTCGCGCCCGTCGCTGGTGCCCAGCAGTTCAAAGGCGGCCGCGTTCATGGGGAGATTCCCGAACCCCTCGGTCAGCAGGACGGGGAATGGCGTCTTGCGGGCGATGCCTGCCAATCGGGAGGGAATGCTTCCCAAAACCAGACCGCGCAAGGAGATTTCGCTTGCCAGGGCGAACACTTCTTCTTCCGTGCAGCGGCCTGCTACCAGGATGGAGCCTCGTAAACTGACGTCCAGCCGGTCGCTGGTGAGGGGCGCATCAGCCGAATCGGCGACCACGCGCAGCACTCCGTAAGTAGAGCGTCCGTTGCCCCAGGCGGCCTGTACCAGGGCGCCCGTGTTCTCAATGACCACACCTCGGTCTTCCACGATGTCCACCACCGTGCCGGGATAAACGGCTCGCAAGGGGGTAGCGTCTTTCTCCTTGCGGAGCAGCACCTTTCCCCCTTGCAGCATGACGACGGTACCGCTGGCAGGGGAGCGGAAGGTCTTGCGGAACAATTTGCTGGGGGTCTCGGCGATGACATCTCCCTCGGTCAGCCGCTCTCCTTCCTGACATTGCAACAGCGAAGCAGCCTTCTGCGGCGGCACCCCTAACGCGGCAGCGACATTGAGCAGAACATGCTCAGGCGCAAGGTCGGCCTCGGCCACCACAGTTTGCGGATTGACGGTCTCTCCCTGGCGCACCAGTACCCTCCCCTGGACAGGGAAAGCGCGTTCCCGACGTATCAGCGTCAGAGGGAGAATGTAGGAGGCGGCAACTAATCCACTCATGGTTTTGACCTTTTGGGTTGGTGTTTGCGATGCAAGTTCTGTGCCGGTTAGTGCCCCAGGTGCCAGAGCCACTTCTTGTACATTTCCTGGCGACGGGCCATGTCTTTGTGGAGGCGGAGCGGGCGTCCCCGGGCGTCGATTACGATGCCCAGGGCGCTGCCGCTGACCTCATAGGCTGCCTTGCGTCCCGCTCCGAGACCGATGTCTGTGCGGTAAAGGGGCTGCAAGCGCAGCGTCCCCCGCCTGCCGGGCGGCAGGGGCAGGACGGCCAGCCCGCCTTGCTTGACTTCGCCTTTGAGTGTCTCTCCCGATTCGTTGTCGGTCAATTGTACCTTGAGAACAGGTGTGCCCGGACGGGCGATGCTGATAGGGGCGACAACCAGCCCCAGGCGGATGAACATGGTCGAATCCATCGCCTGGACGGCCAGCGCCGGGTTGATACTGGCAGCAGCCCCCAGCGCGGTGGTCAAATTGTAGCGGTCCAGCAAGATGGTGGTAATGCCGGTTGGCTGAAGCCCATCCAGGGCGGTGAGCAGGGCTTTGCCCAGGTTGGCGGTCTGGGTGAAGATGCCGCCAGTGATAATGATAGGCTCTACGGGGGGAAACAACTCTGGCACGCCTGCCGTATCGTTTGTTCCCTGCGCGTACATGTCGCGCAACAGACGGTGCGCGGCACGGTGCAAAGCATAGCGGGCCATGGCATACTCGATGGCGGTTTCTTCCTCCGTCAGCGGGAGCGCGGCGGGCTGTAGGGTCTTGTTGAAGACGTAATCTCGCACCGTATCCGCTTCGAGCGGCAGCGTGAGCCAGGGGAGCAGCGTGGCGTGAGGGTCTCCGCGCGTTACCCCCGCGGCCTGCGGGCCAAGCCCGAGGTCAGTGTAAGCGCCCAGGTACTGACGTCCTTGAAAAGCGGCTGTCACTGTGATGGATGAGGCCCCCATATCTACGGCGAGCACCCCTTTGGAAGGGTCGTCCAAACTCAGGAAGCGCACCATCCGCCCCTGGGCTGTGGCAGCGGGCATCGTCACCCCCCCCGACCAGGCGTCCAGTTCCTGCAAGCCGCTCAGTCGGCGGATGTAATGCTCCCGCAGGGCGCGGGCCAATATCGTATGCGCCGCTGCTATCTGCTCCTCATCGAGCGCGGGACGCACGTTGGGAGCCAGCCAGACCCGGGCTGTGTCCTCGAAAATGGTGGAGATTTTCTCCTGCAAGGCAGAATTTCCGGCGAACAGGATTTGCGGGCGTTCTTCCGGCGGCATGAGGCGCAGTGCCAGGCGCAAAGGCTCCAGGAGACGGCTGACGGACACGCTGGCGCCGTTCTCCGTGCCGCCGGTGACGATGACCAAATCCGGGCGCAGCCGCAGGAGGGCATCCAGGCGGGTTTCCAGGCTGCGACGGTCGGAAAGCGTGAAGGTATCCACCAGGCGGGCGTGGATGCTTTTCACCAGGCGGTGGGCGCTGGCGACGGAGACATCTTCCAGCAGGCCGATGACGACGGTTTTGAGGGGGGCCCCTGCGGAGAGCGTGGTGACCATCCCGTCCACCCCCTCGCCGGGGGAGAGCGAGGGAATGATGACGGTAGCATCATCGGCCAGCAAACGCCGTCCCGTAATGCGCTGCAGGTCGTCTATCGCCATGTGCGCCCCCTCCAGCACGTTGTGGAAGGGCGCGCCGGCGGTCGTGGGGGCGCTGCCCGCGGCCACGAAGCGGTATTGCCCGTTGACCACATCGAAAAACAAGGCCCGGGTGGTGATTGCGCCGATGTCCAGCGCCAGCAGGGAATCAGAAGTGGTTTCGATTGCAGCCATGATGCCTCAGAGAGAAATACCCAGGATTTGCGCGATGGAGAAGAGCGCATCCACGCGTTCAATCAGGGCGGTCAATGCCGCCAGATACACCCCGGCGAACAAAACGCCTAGCGTGATGGCGATGAAGACGTGCCCGATATCCCCCAATACATCAACCAGGATATTGGGCTTCGGCGCATCCGAGCGTCTCATGGTGAATTGGAAGTAAGCCAGGGTGGAGATGGTGCCCAGCAGGACGATGCCGCCGTTGATGAGACCCATATTCCCCTGGGGAGAAAGCGTCTGGATAGAGGCTGCCGTCTGCGGGAAGAGCGTCCCGGAGATGGCGCCCCCCGCGGCGACTGCCGCCCCGATGCCTGCCAGCATCCCCATAGGGGGATTCCCCAGCCGCCCCAGATGGCGGGAAGATTTCATCAGGACGAGCACGCCCAACACCAGCGGAATGAGGGCGATACCCCGCTGTACCGCGCTCCCCGTAAGCACCGGCAGGAGCATCTGCGGCCAGAGTACGTTGAAAATGAGCAGCGCGGCGGTGTACCCTGCGGTAGCGCCGATGAAAAGGTACACCGCGATGCGGAAGAGGGGGTTATCGCCCAAAAGATAACTGAAGACGGCTACCGTCAGGATGAAACCGAGCAACATGCCGACCATTTCGTTCATTTGCCTCCCCCCTTCCGGCGGGTGTTTTCTCCTCGGATGGCGCTCCAGGCGTATTGCGCCAGGGCGCCGAACAGGATGAGGAGCACAGATGCCAGTGTGCCTGCCCCAAACGCGCCTCCGTAGTGCTGCCCCAGTCCCTTGAGGCCGGTTTGCCTTTCGTAAGCGGCTCCCCCCCTCAAACCGCTCACCAGACCCGAGATTTGTCCGCCGTAGTAAGGGTACACCAGCGGGGCGGCTTGGGCGCTGACGGCCATGATGACGGGCACGCCCGGCACGCGGGCCTGCACTTGTTCAATCCAGGCGCGAGCCACATCGGGGTCGTCGGTCAACACAACTACGAGGGAGAAATCCTGTAAAGCGGCAATCCCCTCCATGAGCGGTTCTTCCCCTACGGGGTATCCGGCGGGCGATTTGGGGATGGTCAACAGCATGTGGTCTGCCAGGGCGCTCAGGCCAGTGACCCCGCCGGGGATGTAGCCCAGGTTGAGGTAGTGCTTCCCGGCCCGGTAGTCGCGGTTTTGGGCGTGGGCCTGGATGGCATGTTCGGCCAGGAGGAGGCCCTCCGGCTGGGTGGAGACGGCGACCAGTTTGGCCCCGCGCAGCATGATGTGTTCGAGCAGGGCGTCAGCGGTTGCTTCCAGTTCTCCACCAAAGGCGGGTTGGTAATCGAAGGCTACCAGCACGGCGGATTGCGAGGAGAGGGCGTCCACCTGGGTAAAGGCTCCCTGTACTTCGGGCGGAGGAACTTGGGGCAGGATGTTCCCGTCGCTGCCGGTGAACAGCGGCCAGGCGACTGCGGCAAAGAGTACCAGGGCCACCAGCCAGCGCAGGAGCCGCTGGGAGGTAACGGGAGGGGGCACAGGGATGCTCTCCGGTTGCTCCTCACGCTCCAGTAGGGTGCGCAACAGGCCGATATGGGCTTCCTGCTCTTCCGAGATGCGCAATTTGGCGGACGGGGTGGATGGCTTGGCGACAAGGGCCTCGGGAATGGCGGATGGCAATACGCCGCGCAAGCCGGCCAGCGGCCCGGCGCTGACCGGCGGCGCGTTCTCATCTTCGGGGAGGAGTTGCGGCGAAGAAACAGCCTCCACCGGTTTCATCTCTTGCAGCCAGGCTGGCAGGTTGGCGCGTTCGATTTCTTCTTCCGGTTCTTCTTCCTCCATCGGCTCTGCGAGAGCAGCGGGGCTGGTCTCACCTACGCCTGTCAGCCAATCCGGCACTTCGTCCGATTCCAGGGCCCCCAGTTCGACTTCCAGAGACTCGTCCAGCGTGAAGGGAGAAACGGCTGCCTCGGCTGCCTCCGCTGCGGCTTCTTCTCCTTCTGCCGATTCCCATTCCGGCGTGGCTTCAAGAGAGACCCCCTCTTCCGTGGTATCCGAGCGGAGAGTATCCAGCCAGTCGGCATCCTCTCCGCCTGTTTCAAGCGCAGTTGGGGTTGCCTCTTCTCCCGATGGCCGAAGCCATTCGGGAATCTCCATATCCGGCAGGCTGCTGGTGTCGGCAGCAATCAACCCCTCGGGAGAAATTGGCTCTGCGGCTTCTTCCTGCTTCCCAGGTGCTGTTTCCTGTTCCCCTATCTCACTAAGCCAATCGGGGAGTTCTTCGGACGACAGACCACCGACGACGGACGAGGGTTCTTCCTGCTCCCCAATTCCTGCTTTTTGTTCCCCTGCCTCGCTGAGCCAGTCGGGGAGTTCTTCGGACGACAGACCACCGACGCCGGACGATGGTTCTTCCTGCTCCCCAATCTCTGCTTCCTGTTCCCCTGCCTCGCTGAGCCAGTCGGGGAGTTCTTCGGCGGGGGCGGCTTCTTCCTGTTCCCCAATCCCTGCTTCTTGTTCCCCTGCCTCACTGAGCCAGTCGGGGAGTTCTTCGGACGACAGACCACCGACGACGGACGATGGTTCTTCCTGCTCCCCAATCCTTGCTTCTTGTTCCCCTGCCTCACTGAGCCAGTCGGGGAGTTCTTCGGACGACAGACCACCGACGACGGACGATGGTTCTTCCTGCTCCCCAATCTCTGCTCCCTGTTCCCCTGCCTCACTGAGCCAGTCGGGGAGTTCTTCGGCGGGAGCGGCTTCTTCCTGCTCTTCAATCCCTGCTCCCTGTTCCCCCTCATCCCCTATCAGACTGGCCAGCCATCCGGTGACACGCTGGACATCTTCGCCGGGGGATTGTTCCTCCGCGGGTGGAGTTGCAGGGGCGGCGTTCGCGTTCATGTCATCCAGCCAGGCAAGCGGGTCGCGCAAACTGCCCGTCTGTGTGGCACGGCGCACATCGAAAGCATCTTCGCCGCCTTCCTCTTCCTCCAGCCAATCGGGAAAATCCTCGTCGGGGATGAACTCGATGGCGCTTTCATCGGCGGCGGGTTCCGATGGGGCTTCCGGGACTTCGCCTTGCGGCGGGGTCTCACTGGGAGCACCGCCAATCAAGGGTTTCAGCCGCGCTCCGCAGAATTGACACACCTCCGCTGTATCCGGGTTGGGGCGACTACACATGGGACATCTGATTTCAGCCATACGTTTCACCCCCCGTAAGGACGGTCAATGCCGGCCAGGACGCGCAGGCCGGTTGCCAGGGTTCCCAGCGCAATCCCCAGGAGGATGCCGCGTGCCCCGGCCAGTGCCAGGAAGTGCGTAATCCAGGGGTAGAGCGTATCCGAGAGGATAGGGATGCGTATTCCCATCAGCGGCGCGCTTCCTGCCAATACCAGCAGGGCCGTGCCGAGGAAAATAATCGCGGGCAAATCGGGACGGGTGCGTAACATGCGAATAGCGGCGTAAGCCAGGGCGACGGCTAACACAGCCATCAAACTGGTTTGCACCGGATACTGCACGTAATTGAAAATCCATTGCAGCCAGGATTTCTCCGCCACACCCCAGGTGCCTTGAATGTAGTCGTAGATGCCCAGCAGAAAGGTGCCGAAGAAAGCCAGTATCAGCAAAGCGCTGTAGGGGCTTCCCTTTGCTCCGGTTCGGACTTTCTCCCAGTGGGCACCCAACAGACTGCCGATACCGACCAGCATGGCGGTGGCAGCCAGCAGAATGCCCCATTGCAGGAGCGCCGTGCGTACGGCCAGCAATGCTGGACTCTCTATAAAGTAGCCCAGCAAGACGATGAAGCCCGTGGCGATGGCAAAGACGGTTGCGATGGGTGCTTTGAATTTCACATTCCACCTACCCGATGGGAATTAGATTGCCTA
>DRKV01000283.1 GCA_011051635.1 Chloroflexota bacterium
ATCCAGTCGAAAGATTTGCGGGGGGAAGTGTTCATGTGTCGAGTGCCACGTATCACGTATCAAGTGTCAAGTGTCAAGTGTCAAGTGCGAGGTGCGGAGTGCGGAGTGCGGAGTGCGGAGGGGGTGTCACGTATCACGTATCACGTGCCAAGTGCGGGGTGCGCTGTTCCCTGCTCCCCAGTCCCTAATCCCAAATCCCTGCTCCCAAATCACCCACTCACCCAGTTACCCAATTTACCGCCTCCCTCACGGCGCGGTGAAGTACACCACCCGTCCGGCGGCGGAGTCGGCGACCCACATCCCGCCCTGGGCGTCGGCGGCGATGCCCACCGGCAGGCGCAGGCCGATGGCGGGGTCGGGGTCGTCGCCCCAGGTGTGGAGGAATTCCCCTTCGGGGGTGAAGAGCAAGATGCGGAAGCCCTCCGGGTCGGTGAGGGCCACCCGCCCGTCGGAGAGAACGGTCAGGTAGGGTTTGTTGTCCAGCGACTGGCCGTACCAGCCATCTACCGGCCACTCGCCGGCGGGAGTGTAGATGCCTTCCAGGGAGGCGTCCATCCGCACGACGCGCTGGTTCCAGGTATCGGCGACGAAAAGCGTCCCTTCGGGAGCGAGGGCGATGCCCACCGGCTCGTTGAAACCGGCGGTGGTCTGGGAGATGGGCTGCCCGTCGGCATCGAAAATCACGACGCGCTTGTTGCCCGTATCGCTGACGAAAACGCGCCCCCCGGCGTCCACGGCTACATCCCGCGGCCCCCAGAAGGCATCGGGGGTTTCTCCCTGCCCGAAGTAGCCCCACATGGTAAGGAACTGCCCGTCAGGGGCGAACTTCTGGATGCGGTGGTTCCAGGTGTCGGCCACGTAGACGCTGCCATCCGGGGCGACGGCGATGCCCCAGGGTTCGTAGAACGCGCCCGGCGGGGCTGGTTCGGCTTCGCTGGCTCCGTACTCGCCCCAACTGCCGAGCAGATTGCCCCGGGAATCGAAGTGGAAGATGCGGTTGGCGCTGATGTCGCTGACGTAGATGGACCCATCGGGAGCGACCGCCACCCCGCGGGGGTTGACCATCTCTGGGTGGGTGAGCGCTTTTTGGGGCGGGAGGGAAACGCGCCCCCCTTCGTAAGGGTCGCCGGGCCCCGGGGAAGCGCTGCCCGCTTCAAGGGAGTTCGTCTCCCCCCACAGGCGGTCGGCGATGTCCTTGCGGATGTAGACGCGCATCTTGCGGGTGGGGTCCCAGACCGGAGGGTGCAAATCCTTGCTGGTGATTTGCCCGTAGAGAGTGTAATCCCGATTGAGCCAAATCTGGAAGAGAGCGGCGCGCATTTGGGGGTCGGCAAGGGCGTTGCGGATGCGCTCCCAGGTCAGGTCGAAGTAATCCTGCATCGGCCACCACATGCGGTTGACCTCGAAGACGTTGTACTGGCGGCGCAGGAGGGCATCTACCTTATCCCAATTGACGTCGCTGACCACGACCACATCGTAGGAGCGCAGGTCTTCGGGGATTTCGGGGCCGAAGCCCAGGGTGTTGGGGAAGTTGCGCAGATACCAGGAGAGGGGCCAGGCCGCGCCGGGGTCTCCCTTGCCGTCGGAGTTGTCGTAGGCTACTTTGATGGAGAGGTCGCCGTAGAGGCGGTGAGAGATGGCTTGCAGTTCGCGGTAGAGGCGCTTGTTGGCGGGGGCGGAGTGAGCGTAAACCAGGAATTCGGTGGGGTAATCGGCGTGGAGGTAGGCGGCGGTGAAGGCGGTGCGGGCGGTGAGCAGTCCCAGGAAGGCGAAGAAGGCCAGGGCCAGCAGGCGCAGGGTCTGGCCGGGTTGCCAGGCGCGCATCCAGCGCAGGAGCGCCAGGCCGGAGAAGACGGCAAAGAACAGCGCGGCCAGCGCGCCGCTCAGGGCGACGGGCTGGTTGGCGGACAGGTCGCGCCATTGCATCAGTCCGGCCTGCGCCGCGGCCAGGCTGAAGGCGAAGAGCGGGAGGGTCAGCAGGACGGGCAGCCCGTATTGGCGGTGGAAGGCGTTCCAGTCTATCCTTTCAACCAGCGTGCCGAGCGCCCATCCACCCAGGAGAATCATCGGCAGGGCGATGTGGTAGGTCAGCCAGGGCATCTTTTCGCCCGCCACGGTGTAGGCGAGGAAGGAGGTCAGGCTCCAGTAGAGGAGGAAGAGGGGGAAATGGACGGTGGACGATGGATGACGGTCCACGGTCTGCGGTCCGTCGTCTGTGGTCAGTGGTCTGTCGTCCGCGGTCTGCCGTTTGCGGTCTGTGGCCGCGTACCACCCCCCCAGAAGACTCGCCAGCAAGGGCAAATACTCGTAAATGGGCACCTGAATCAGGAGGTAGTAGTACCAGGGCTGGGAGCCGCGCTGCACCCCCTGTTGTTGCAGCCAGTACCCCAGCGAGCCGACCAGACCGGTGAAGAAGCCCGCTCCGTAGGTGAAGATGCTGGTGTAGAAGAGGGCGAAGATGCCGTAGAACAGGGCCGCGTTTGCCACCCACAGGCCGGGGTTCCACCAGTTGCCCAGGGCGACGGCGGCCAGGATGAGGGGAATGATGACGATAGTGGTACGCAGCATCCCCGTTGTGGAGTAATCCAGGGCGTCGAAGCCCAGCCACGAGGCGGGGAGAGGAGCCAGCATCGGCAGGATGAGGGAGAAGAGCAGCAGAAGCAGGGAGAAGGAGCGCGTCTCCCGCAGGGTATCCCAGCCGACCCCGCGCCCCAGCAGGAAGAGGGCCGCCGCGCCCAGGATGAACCCCAGCCCCAGGGCGCCCCGGCTGAGGGGGGCCGCGCTCCCGAAGAGGCCGAACCCGCCCCCCAGGAGGAGAGCCAGCGCCCCGCTCCCCAGGGTGAGGAGGAAGATGCGGTATCCTTGCGCGTCTTTCCACGGATGGCGGAGCATCTCCCACAAGAAGAGTAGCCCCAGGAAGAGAAGCAGTTGGGCGGTGTAGATGAAAGCCGTCTCTTTGGCGGTGAAGTGCAGGGCGGTGGCCGCGGTCAGGACGAAGAGGGCGCGCTTGCGCCCCGTCTCCAGATAATCGAAGACCGCCCACCAGGAGAGCAGACCGAAAAACCCTACCAAGGCTTCGTTGCGGGCGTAGCGTCCGTAGTAAAGCAGGTAGGGAGAGAAGGTCATCATCAGGGCCGCGATGGGTGTGCCGTATTTCCCCAGGCGGCGGCGGAAGAGCCACACGGCGGCCACGGTCAGGAGGCTAAAGAAGGCGTGGGGGATGCGGGCGGCGGTGTCCGTATCGCCGAAGAGACCGTAACTGAGGGCCATGAGGTGAAACTGGAGCGGCCCGTGGGTCAGCGGGGTGTGGGTGTATCCGTAGCCCTTGTAGAACAGCCAGGAGAAATAAGTGTGCTGAGTCTCGTCGTGACTCATGGTGCGCGCTCCGAGGGCGGCGAAGCGCGTCGTGAAGGCCAAAGCGATGATGAGCGCGAACAGGATGTGCTCGCGGCGCAGTCTCTTGAGGGTGGTCATCGGCGAAAAGTGGCGGAGGTGGTGTTGATTGATGGTGCTGGAGAACGCAGATTGCGCTGATACCCGCTGATTGACGCTGGAAGGCTTTATTCAGCTCAGTGGATGGAGACCAACCTGTGCAGTAGCGGAGATGGTGTATGGTGCTGGGGAACGCAGATTGCGCTGATACCTGCTGGTTTACGCTGAAGGGCTTTGTTCAGCCTTGGTGACCGGAGACCAACCGGCACAGGCAGGCTAAACGGTTACGCGGTATCTGCGTACATCTGCGGCATCTGCGTTCTGTGGCAGGGCGATTTGGGAACGGCCTTATTTGGAACGGCGGTTTCGCTTCCACGCCGGCGGCGGGGAGGCGGCGTAGCGTTTGAGGGCGCTCACTTCGCCCCGGGTGAGATGCCGCCATTCCTTCGGGCGCATCTTTCCTAGGCGCAAATTACCAATGCGGACGCGAATCAATCGCTTGACGGGCAGCCCCACCCGCAGGCACATCTCCCGAATCTGGCGTTTGCGCCCCTCGGTGAGCACCATCGTCAGCCAGGTGCCTTTGCCGGGGACGCTCTCATCCAGGCGTACTTTGGCCGGCGCGGTGCGGCGACCGTCCTCCAGGACGATGCCGTGCCGCAGGGCTTCCAGTTGTTCGGCGGCGGGCTCCCGTGCCACCAGGACGCGGTACTCCTTCTCGTGCTGGTAGCGGGGATGGGTCAGTTTGTTGGTCAGGTCGCCGTCGTTGGTGAGCAAAATCAGCCCTTCGCTCTCGTAATCCAGGCGGCCTACGGGGTAGAGATGCCCCTCCACGGGAACCAGGTCGCGTACCGTGGGACGGGTATCCGTCTCGCGGGTGGAACTCAACACCCCGCGCGGTTTGTAGAGCGCAATGTACACCTTCTTGACGGGGCGCGTGCGGATGCGCTGCCCGTCCACGCGGATGTCATCCCGTTCAGGGTCGGCTTTTTGTCCCGGCACGGCGATTTTGCCGTTCACGGTAACGCGTCCCTGGGTAATCAGCGTATCGCAGGCCCGGCGGGAGCCAACTCCGGCGCGGGAGAGAATTTTTTGCAGGCGGTCTTCCATGGGGGAGGGGGTTAGGAGTTAGGGGGTTAGGTGAGTGGGGGGCAGGGTACAACGTACAGGGTACAGCGTACAACGTACGTCGCACCTCGCACTTGACACTTGGTACGTGATACGTGATACGTGATACGTGATACGCCCTCACCCCTTCAGCAGCGTATCAGCGCCCTCGGGAGGCG
>DRKV01000284.1 GCA_011051635.1 Chloroflexota bacterium
AATGGTCATGCCCGGCGACAACGTGAACATGGAAGTGGAACTCATCGTGCCTGTGGCGCTGGAGCAGGGTTCCAAGTTCGCTATCCGTGAAGGCGGCCTGACCGTTGGCGCAGGCGTCATCACCGAAATTCTCGATTAGGGTATAACCATCATGGCGAAACAGAAAATCCGCATCCGACTGAAAGCATACGACCACCGTGTTTTGGACCAGTCTGCCAAGCGCATTGTGGATACCGCGGAACGCACCGGCGCCCGCGTGGTCGGCCCCGTGCCGCTCCCGACGAAAATCGAGCGCTTTACCGTGCGCCGCTCCACCTTCATTGACAAGGACTCGCACGAACACTTCGAGATTCGCACCCACAACCGCTTGATTGACGTTCTCGACCCGGATTCGAAAACGATTGACATGCTCATGCGCCTCAACCTGCCGGCGGGTGTGGACATCGAAATCAAAATCTGAATTTGCGCTCTCGTGCCTGCCAGGCTGTTCATCGCCTGGCAGGCCGACTTTGTAAAAAGGAAGAACACAAGGCTTGCCATTCAGGCGAGTTTGTGGTAAAAATTGCAATTGCGTGTCTGGCGGGAATTCCCCGCCATAAACGGGCGATACAAGAGTTTGTCTGTGCGCCAGCCGTTGACAACACCCCCTGCTTGGCAGCAGACAGACTGACTGTATCGTTGTACGGGATGATGCAGCCGAAGCCCAGGCTGACAGTCCCTTGATGCTTTACTGTCTCTCATAGAAGCAGCAACCGGGCCTGTGGCTCACAGCGCAAGGGTATGCCGCCTTGTGTCTGTGAGTTCTGTGTGTCTGTAAGCGGTAGAGACAGGATGGCAATCTTGTTACAGAAAAGGAGATTGTGAAAGCAATGTTGAAAGGGCTGATTGGTAAAAAAGTTGGCATGACCCAGATTTTCGATGAGAACGGGGCTGCTTTGCCCGTGACCATCATCGAGGCTGGGCCTTGCTTTGTCACCCAGGTGCGCACCACGGAAACCGATGGATATTCCGCTGTGCAGTTGGGGTATGGCGAGACCAGGCCGAGCCGCCTGACGGGCGGTCAATTGGGGCATCTGAAACGCAACGAACTTCCCCCGTTGCGCTTTTTGCGCGAGTTCCGCGTCAAGAACCCCGAAGTCCAACCCGGCGACAAAGTGACGGTTGAAGTGTTCTCTCAGGGAGACTTCGTTGACGTCGTTGGCGTCAGCAAGGGGAAAGGCTTCCAGGGCGGCGTCAAGCGTCATGGCTTTAGAGGTGGACCGAAAACGCATGGTCAATCCGACCGGCAGCGTGCGCCCGGCTCCCGCGGGGCAGGTTCGACCCCCGGGCGGGTGTTCAAAGGGTCGCGCGGCCCCGGACACATGGGGAACCGCCGAGTGACGGCACAGCACCTCAAGGTCGTCTTCCTGGATACAGAACGCAACCTGATTGGGGTGCGCGGCGCGGTGCCCGGTCCGAAGGGCGGCATCGTGATGATTAAGGAGGCCCGAAAGGCCTAGCCCGCCCGTGGTGCGGAGACTTGTGGCAATTGGGAGCGAATAATCATGGAAGTAGATGTCCTGAACATGCAAGGGGAGAAGGTACGCACGGTTGAATTGCCTGCGGCTATCTTCGAGGCCCCTGTGAATGTGGATGTGATGCACCAGGCCTATGTGCGCCAGATGGCGAACAAGCGCCTGGGAACACACAAGACGAAGAGCCGCGGGGAGGTCTCCGGTGGAGGCCGCAAACCCTGGCGGCAGAAAGGCACCGGGCGCGCCCGGCAAGGTTCTATCCGTGCGGCCCAGTGGGTTGGCGGCGGCAAGGTGCATACCCCCCGTCCGCGCGACTACAGCAAGCGCATGCCCAAAAAGATGCGCCGCGTCGCCCTGCGCTCCGCTCTGAGCGTCAAGGCCGCCGAGCAGGGCCTGGTGGTGGTAGAAGACCTGAGCGTGGAAGAACCCAAGACGCGTTTGATGGCGCAGGCATTGCAGCGGCTGGTCGGCGACGACTCGGCTCTGGTGCTCATCCCGGAAAAGAACGCCCAGTACGACGATGTGGCCCGCTCGACGCGCAATTTGCCCAACGCAAAAATTTTGCTGGCAACCTATTTGAACGTGCGCGATTTATTGGGCTACGACAAGGTCGTGATGCCGCTGGCGGCGCTGGATGTGATTGCCGGATATCTGGGACAATGAGGAGACAGGTATGATTACAATTTACGATATCCTTCGCCGTCCTATCATCACCGAGAAGTCGAACTACCAGAGCGGCAAGTTGAACCAGTACGTTTTTGAAGTGGCTTCCAAAGCCACCAAGACGATGGTCAAGGACGCCGTGGAGCAGTTGTTCGATGTCAAGGTGGAACGGGTAAACATCATCAACGTGGCCCCCAAGCAGTCGCAAAATCGGGTGAACCGCCAGTTGCGGGTTCGCCGTCGCGGCTACAAGAAAGCAATTATAACCCTGGCCCCCGGGGATTCCATTGACGTGTTCGAAGGGGTGAAGTAATGGGTATCAAAAAGTATAAACCGGTTACTCCCGGTCTGCGCGGCATGACCGGATACACATTCGACGAAATCACCAAGACCAAACCGGAGCGCAGTCTGGTCATCCCCAAGCGTCAGCGGGGCGGGCGCAACGCCCAGGGGCGCGTGACGGTACGCCATCGCGGCGGTGGACACCGCCGCAAAATCCGCCTGGTGGATTTCAAACGCGATAAGCGCGGCATTCCCGCTCGCGTGGCCGCTATCGAATACGACCCCAACCGCACGGCCCGTCTGGCGCTGCTCTTCTACGCCGATGGCGAGAAGCGCTACATCTTGGCTCCGGTGGGGCTGCGGGTTGGCGACACCGTCATGGCCGGCCCTGAGGCGGAAATCCGCCCCGGCAACAGTCTGCCCATCAGCAACATCCCCGTCGGGACGATGATTCACAACATCGAACTGTACGAAGGACGCGGCGGACAACTGGTACGCTCGGCGGGAGCATCCGCCCAACTGATGGCGAAAGAAGGCAATTACGCTCAGGTGCGTCTGCCTTCCGGTGAGGTGCGCCTCATCCGCCAGGTGTGCTACGCCACCATCGGGCAGGTTGGCAACGTGGAACACGGCAACATCAAACTGGGCAAAGCGGGACGCAAACGCCACCTGGGCATCCGCCCGACGGTGCGCGGTTCTGCCATGAACCCCAACGACCACCCCCACGGCGGTGGTGAAGGCCGTCAGCCTATCGGTATGCCAGGGCCGAAAAGCCCCTGGGGTAAGCCTACCCTGGGGTACAAGACCCGCCGCAACAAGCGTACGGACAAGTACATCGTTCGCCGGCGCCGCAAGAAACGCCGCTAAATTCATCGGTTATCGAAACCGGAACTGAAAGAAACTGGAGACGAGAAATGGGACGTTCTCTGAAAAAAGGGCCGTATGTAGCCCCGAAGTTGCTCAAGAAAATCGAAATGATGAACGAACGCGGCGAAAAGAAGGTCATCCGTACCTGGAGCCGCGCAAGCGTCATCTTTCCGCAGATGGTAGGGCACACTATCGCCGTGCATGATGGTCGCCGTCATGTGCCGATTTACATCACCGAGAACATGGTCGGCCACCGCCTGGGTGAGTTTGCCCCTACCCGTACCTTCCGCGGTCACATCGTGGACAAGAAAAAGAAGAGGTAATCAGCCATGGAAGGAATCGAGGATATTCGTGCTGTTGCCCGCTACATCCCCATCTCGGCGCAGAAAGCGCGCCTGGTGGTGGATTTGGTGCGGGGTAAAGACGTGCAAGAGGCGCTGGACATCCTGCGCTTTGCCAACCGACGGGCTGCTAAACCGGTAGCCAAGGTGATTACCTCCGCGATTGCCAACGCCGAGGAGAACTTTGGCCTCAACCGCGACGACCTGTACATCCATCGCATCTTTGCCGATGAAGCCCCCACCCGCAAATGGCGGCGCTTTGGTGCGCGGGGCCGTTTCAAGCCGATTTTGCGCCGCAGTTCTCATATCACTGTTATCCTGCGGGAGCGGGAGGCTTAACCGTCATTCTGCCAGCGGGCAGAGTGCAAAGAGAGACATCAGGAGTTCATATGGGTCGCAAAGTTCATCCGATTGGATTTCGTCTGAAAATCAACAAAACATGGGAAGGCCGTTGGTACGCGGAAGGCGAACAGTATGTTGACCAGTTGCACCAGGATTTTCAAATCCGCGAACTGGTACGCACTTACACCCCTCGCGCCGGTGTCTCCCGTGTGGAAATCGAGCGCTTCCCCGGCAAAATCAAAATCATCGCCCACACTGCCAAACCCGGTGTGTTGATTGGCCGCAAGGGCGAAAACGTCAAGGGATTGCGCCAGAAGTTGGGGAAGATGTTCCCCAACAAAAAGGTAGACCTGGACATCAAGGAAATCAAGAATCCCGACCTGGATGCCCACCTGGTTGCGGTCAACATCGCCGACCAGATTGAGCGGCGCATCAGTTTCCAGCGCGCTATGAAGCGGGCTATCCAGCAGGCCATGCGCCAGGGCGCCAAAGGCATCCGCATTGAGGTGGCCGGCCGCCTTTCCGGAGCAGAGATGGCTCGCACTGTCTCCATGCGTGAAGGCCGGGTGCCGCGCCAAACCCTGCGCGCCGACATTGATTATGCGCTCGCCGAAGCCCGCACCACTTACGGCCAAATCGGCATCAAGGTCTGGATTTACAAAGGCGACGTATTGCCCGAAGCGGAAGAGAAAATGGCCGCCACGGATGGCGTGTACGTGAGCAAATAAAGTTTCCCGGCGTGCATGAAGCATGTCGGATGCACACTGAGAGGTATGCATTATGTTGATGCCAAAACGTATCAAATACCGCAAGCAAATGCGCGGGCGGATGAAAGGGAAAGCCAGCCGTGGCGCGGAGGTGCATTTTGGCGAGTACGGCCTGCAGGCACTCGAACCGGGGTGGGTGACCGCCCGTCAAATCGAGGCTGCTCGCCGCGCCATCGTGCGCACCATGAAACGCCGCGGCAAGGTGTGGATTCGCATCTTTCCCGACAAGCCCGTTACCAAGCGCGCCGCCGAATCCCGCATGGGGAAGGGGAAAGGCAGCGTGGAGTTTTGGGTAGCGGTCGTCAAGCCGGGGCGGATTATGTTTGAGGTGGGCGGCGTGCCCGAAGATGTGGCCCGCGAGGCTTTGCGTCTTGCCTCTTACAAACTGGCTATCTCCACGAAAATCGTGACTCGCCCGGAAGAAGGAGAGTAAGCCATGCAGTTGAAAATCTCGGAAATTCGCGCTATGTCTTTGCCTGAGATTCAGGCCCGGTTGAGCGATGCTCGCGAGGAACTGATGAAACTGCGTTTTCAGCAGGCCACCGGCGAACTCACCGATACCTCGCAAATCCGAAAAACCCGCCGCACGATTGCGCGCCTGTTGACGGTGCTGAACGAGCACGAACGTGCGGAGCAGATGGAAGGTGAAGCATGAACAAACGTCGCCGCTTGGAAGGTGTCGTAACTAGCGACAAAATGCAGAAGACCGTCGTGGTGGAAATCAGCCGCTCTTACCGCCACCCCTTGTACGGCAAGGTGGTGCATCAGGAGAAACGGGTGATGGCGCATGACGAGTTGGGTTGCCAGATTGGCGACCGCGTGCGTGTGGTGGAGAGCCGTCCGCTCTCCCGCCGCAAGCGCTGGGTTGTCGAAGAAATCCTGGAACGCAGACTCGGGGCCAACGACCCCGGTGTGGAGGCCTGATTATGATTCAGCATGAATCCCGTTTGAAGGTAGCCGATAACACCGGCGCACGCGAACTGCTGGTCATCCATGTCCTGGGAGGCTCCCGCCGCCGCTATGCGCGGGTAGGCGATATCGTCGTGGCGACGGTCAAGGCCGCCGCTCCGCAAGGTTCCGTCAAGAAGAGCGATATTGTGCGTGCCGTTATCGTGCGCACCAGCAAGGAATGGCGCCGCGAAGACGGCTCTCACATCCGCTTTGACGACAACGCCGCCGTCATACTGGATACCGACGGACGCAATCCCAAGGGCAGCCGTATTTTCGGGCCGGTAGCGCGCGAATTGCGTGAAAAAGGCTTTATGAAAATCGTCTCGCTGGCCCCCGAGGTGCTCTAGCGAGCAGAAACAGGAGTACAGTAGCCGTGAAAGTAAAAATCCGTAAAGGCGATACTGTCGAAGTGATTGCCGGCCGCGACAAGTACAAGCGCGGTGAGGTCATCAAAGTGCTGCCGAACGAGCGTCGTGTTGTAGTGCAGGGCGTCAACATTCGCAAGAAGCACCAGAGCGAGATTCAGGCGCAGGGACGCAACCTGCAGCCGGGCATCATCGAATTCGAAGGCCCGATTGACATCTCCAATGTGATGTTGGTGTGTCCCTCCTGCGACGAACCGACGCGCGTGAAAATCCAGCGCGAAGTAGACCGTGTAGCCCGCATTTGCAAAAAATGCGGGGCTGAAATAGCGTAGGCACTGGGAGCGATTAGAGATGGCGAATTGGTTGAAAGAACGCTACAAACAAGAGATTGTCCCGGCGTTGATGCAGTCGCTCAATCTGAGCAACGTGATGCAAGTGCCGCGTATCGAAAAAGTGGTGGTCAACATCGGCCTGGGCGAGGCGCTGGATAACCCCAAAGCGCTGGAAGCCGCCACCGGCGACCTGACGACCATCACGGGGCAGCACCCCGTCATTACCAGGGCGCGCAAGAGCATCGCCAACTTCAAGTTGCGCGAAGGCCGCGCCATTGGCGCCAAGGTTACCCTGCGGGGCGAGCGAATGTGGAACTTCCTCGACCGCCTGATGAACGTGGCCTTGCCCCGTACGCGTGACTTCCGGGGAATTTCCCCCAATGCCTTCGATGGCCGGGGAAACTACACCCTGGGCCTTCGGGAGCAGTTGGTCTTCCCCGAAATAGATTACGACAAGATTGACAAAATCCGTGGGCTGGAAGTGACCATTGTGACCTCCGCCCAAACGGATGACGCCGCCCGGCAACTGCTGACAATGCTCGGCATGCCTTTCAAAAAGGAAGGGTAGCACATGGCAAAAAAGTGCATGACGTATCGTGAAGAGCGCCGCAAGTACGCGGTGCAGGTGCGGAACCGCTGCAAACGCTGCGGCAGGCCGCGTGGATACATACGGCGCTTCGGTTTGTGCCGTATCTGCTTCCGGGAATTGGCCCTCGAAGGCAAAATCCCCGGTGTGGTGAAATCGTCTTGGTAAGCGCGTGGAGGATGTTAGGATGACTGTTTCTGACCCGATTGCCGATATGTTGACGCGCATCCGGAACGCGACGATGGCCGGGCACCCCGTGGTGTCTATGCCCAGTTCCAAGATGAAGGTTGCGATTGCCAAAATCCTCAAGGAAGAGGGCTACATTGGCAACTACGAAGTGGTGGAAGGCCGGACGCCGGCCCATAAGGTGCTGAACATTTACCTCAAGTACGTGGGTGAGCGCCGCAACCGTCGTTCCGTGATTGCCGGCCTGGAGCGGGTTAGCCGCCCCGGACGCCGCGTGTACACCGGCAAAAAGCATATCCCCTGGGTGCTCTCCGGCATGGGTGTCGCCATTCTTTCGACCCCCAAAGGTGTCATGACCGGAAAGCGCGCCCGTCAACTGGGTGTTGGCGGAGAAATTCTGTGTAAGGTATGGTAGCAGTTGGCCCTCCCCGCGCGGGGCGGCCCGATTGTTCTCATCATTTATCATCAACAAGGCAGCCTGCGGGATTCTCTCCTGAGAAATCCCGGTCAGATCGACCCGTGCCTCGAACACGGTGGCTGACCTGAGGAGGCAAAAGTGTCCCGAGTTGGTCGTTTACCGATTGAAATCCCTGCCGGGGTGGACGTGACCATCAAAGGTTCTTACGTCAAGGTCAAAGGCCCCAAAGGGGAACTGGAGCATGTCTTTCCCGCTTCGGTGAAGTTCCGCCAGGATGGCAATATGCTCACCGTCGAGCGGATTTCCGACGAGCGCACAGTGCGCGCCATGCACGGCACGGCCCGCGCCCTGGTGAACAACATGGTCGTCGGTGTAAGTCAGGGCTTCCAAAAAGTGTTGGAAATCAACGGCGTGGGGTACCGCGCCGAGATGAAAGGGAAAACCCTCGTGCTGCATGTCGGCTACTCCCACCCTGTAGAAGTCGAGCCGCCCGAAGGGATTTCCTTCGATGTTGAAGCCCGTGCCCGCCAGGTCTTCGTCAAAGGCTACGATAAGCAGAAGGTGGGGCAGGTGGCCGCCAACATCCGCAAGGTGCGCCCGCCGGAGCCTTACAAAGGAAAAGGCATCAAGTACCTTGACGAAACTATCCGCCGCAAAGCCGGTAAATCTGGGAAGTAGGTGTGACGTATGGCTAAGAAAAAAACCCGCGCAGCAGCCCGCATTATGCGGCACAAACGCATTCGCAAGCATGTCCGCGGCACATCGGAACGGCCTCGTCTGAGCGTCTTTCGCAGCCTGACGGGTATCTATGCTCAGGTGATTGACGACGAAGCCGGTCGTACGTTGGTTTCGGCTTCCTCCATTGACGGCGAATTGCGCGCCGAGATGCAGGGCCTGACAAAGACGGAACAGGCCCGCGTGGTGGGGAAGCGGCTGGCAGAACGCGCCGTTGCCCAGGGGATTACCCGCGTGGTCTTCGACCGCGGAGGCTTCCGCTATATGGGGCGCGTCAAAGCATTGGCCGATGCCGCTCGTGAAGGCGGCCTGGAGTTCTAAGGCTGGCACAGTCAGCGCCTGCCTTGCAGTTCTCCCGGCAGGCACTTAGGAGAATACTATGAGCAATTTTCAATCTGCGGATTTTGAACAAGAACTTGACGAGCGCATGATTGATATCAAGCGCGTGGCGAAAGTTGTCAAAGGTGGCCGCCGCTTTTCCTTCCGCGTGACCATGGTCGTGGGTGACCGCAAAGGACGCGTTGGACTGGCAACCGGCAAAGCCAATACGGTGACCGACGCCATCCGCAAGGCCAGTGAACGGGCACGCCGCAACATGAAGCGCGTCAATCTCTACAAAACCACCATCCCGCATCAGGTGACGGGCAAGGTGGCCGGCGCCCGTGTGCTGCTCAAACCCGCCTCGGAAGGTACCGGCGTTATTGCGGGCGGCAGCGCCCGCGCCGTGCTGGAAGCCGCAGGCGTGAAGGACATCCTCTCCAAGTCTTTGGGTAGCAACAACGTGCTCAACGTGGCCTATGCCACCATGGAAGCCCTGAGCGACCTCAAATCGCCGGAAGAGGAAGCCGCTCGTCGCGGAAAACCGGTAGACGAATTGTTGCCTTTCTGGGAGCGCAAGTAATCATGGCGAAAAAGAGTCAGAAAATCCTGCGCATCACGCTGGTAAAAAGCCCCATTGGCTATTCCAAGCGTCAAAAGGGTACGGTGCGCGCCTTGGGCTTGCGCCGTATGCACCAGACCGTGGTGCAAGAAGATACCCCCGTCATCCGCGGCATGATTGCCAAGGTGACGCATCTTGTCAAAGTCGAGGAAGGTGAAGCATAATGAAACTTCACGACCTGACCCCCAATCCGGGCGCCAAGAAGCCCCGCAAGCGCGTCGGGCGCGGTATCGCTGCCGGGCAGGGTAAAACCGCCGGGCGCGGCACCAAAGGCCAGGGAGCGCGCAGCGGCGGCGGCACCCGCCTGTACCACCAGGGCGGCAACCTGCCCTTCTTCCGCCGCTTGCCTTTCAAGCGCGGTTTCACGCCCCCCAACCAGGTACAGTGGAACGAAGTCAACATCACCCTGTTGGCCGAGCGTTTCCCCGCCGACGCCGAAGTGACCCCCGAAACGCTGGCGGAAGCCGGTTTGCTGCGCAAGCCTGCCAATCCGGTGGCCGTTATCGGCAAGGCCGACCTGCCTCATGCCCTGCGGGTGCGCGTCCAGCGCGTCACCAAAGGGGCGCGTGCCAGCATCGAAGCCGCTGGCGGCACGGTTGAAATCATCGAGTAAGTGCCTGGTTGCAAAACGACTGGGCGCTGAGCCATTCAAGGAGTCTGATTTATGAAGCGGTCTGGCTGGCGCTATTTGTGGGCAGCGCAGGATATTCGCCGCAAGTTGTTGATTACCCTGGGGTTGCTGGTGATTTACCGGTTCGCCGCGCACGTCCCCGTGCCCGGCGTGGACCGGGAGGCCCTCTCCCAGTTGCTCTCCGGCGGGGGGGCAGCCGGCACCCTGCTGGGGTTGCTCGACCTGCTTTCGGGCGGGACCGTCTCCAACTTCTCGGTTCTGGCGATGGGTGTGTATCCCTACATCACCGCCCAGATTATCCTGCAATTGTTGGTTCCCATCATCCCTTCTCTGCAAAAGCGCATGGAAGACGACCCGCGGGAGGGGCAGCGGTGGATGGAGAAGTGGACCTACATTCTTTCCATTCCTATGGCGGCCCTGCAAGCCATCGGACAAATCAACATCTTCTCCTCCCTGGGGTCGGTGCAAATCATCAAGAACTTCGGCTTTTCGGGCGCTTCTCTTCTGCCTTCGGTGACCATCATCGTCGTGATGACGGCGGGAACTATGTTCGCCATCTGGCTGGGTGAGTTGATTTCGGAGTACGGTATCCGCAATCAGGGCCTTTCGCTCATCATCTTCGCCGGTATCGTCGCCCGCATTCCCTCCAACTTCGCCCGGTTGATGAGCGACCAGCAGAACCGCTGGTTTATCCTGGCCTTCATGTTGCTGATTACCCTGCTTACCATCGTGGCTATCGTCTTCATTCAGCAGGGACGCCGCAACATCCCCGTCATGTACCCCGGTCGGCGCATCGGCAACCGCATGTCCATGCCGGTGAAAGGGACCCTGCCTCTGATGGTCAACATGGCGGGCATGATTCCGCTCATCTTTGCGCAATCCATCCTGACTTTCCCCTCCATCTTGGCGAGTTTCTTCGTCAACTCACAGACGGAGTGGGTGAAGAACCTGGCTATCTCGGCGCAGTCCGCTTTCGGCGGGCAGGGCAATTTCTACTGGATTGCCTACTTTGTGATGGTTGTGCTGTTCACTTTCTTCTACACCGACGTACTCTTCGCCCAGCAGAACTACGGTGAAAACCTGAAGCGTTCCGGCGCCCGCATCCCCGGTGTCAGCCCCGGCGCACCCACGCAGCGCTACCTCACCAAGGTGCTGCGCCGCATCACCCTGCCCGGCGCGGTTTTCCTGGGCATCGTGGCTATCCTCCCCTGGATAGTCGGGCTGATTTTGCCGCTCGGCGGCAACACCGGCTTGCTGCTGGTCTCCTCCGCCGGTTTGCTCATCGTCGTCGGCGTGGTGCGGGATACCTTCTTCACCATCGAAGCCGAACTGAAACTCCACGGCTACGACGAGAAGTTGCTGGTGCGCTAAGGAAAAGGCATGGCCTGGCATCGGAACATCGTCATCAAAACTCCGGAAGAAATCGCCCTCATGCGTGTGGCCGGACGCATCAACGCCGAGGCATTGCAGACCGTCCAGCGCATGGTGCGCCCCGGAGTGACCACCGCAGAACTGGATGCCGCTGCCGAAGAAGTCATCCGCAAGCGCGGGGCTGTCCCTGCTTTTCTGGGGTATCCTGGCCCCTATCCGTACCCGGCTACGCTGACGGTCAGCATCAACGACGAACTGGTACACGGCATTCCGGGTGAGCGCGTCATCCAGCCGGGAGACGTTGTTTCCATAGATTGCGGGAACATTTACAAAGGTTTTGTGGCCGATTCCGCCTTCAGCATGGTGGTGGAACCGGCCTCCGAAGAGGCCCTGCGCCTTCTGGAAGTTACGGAGCAGTCCCTGTACGCCGGCATCGCCAAAATGCACGCCGGCAATCGGGTCGGCGATGTCTCTTCCGCCATCCAGCGCTATGTGGAGAGTCGCGGTTTCCATGTGACCCGCGAGTACACCGGCCACGGCGTCGGGCGCGAGATGCACGAAGGCCCGATGGTGCCCAATTACGGGCGGGCCGGGCGCGGCTTGCGCCTGCGCGCCGGGATGACCATCGCTCTCGAACCGATGGTGCTGGTCGGCACGCCTCGTACCCGCGTCCTCCCCGACCAATGGACGGTGGCCTCCGCGGACGGCTCTCTAACCGCTCACTTCGAGCATACCGTCCTGGTAACCGAAGGCGAGCCGGAAATCCTGACCGCCTGGACGTGAGCAGTTGCCCCGCAACCATAACTTTTGGCGCACCCGGAAAAAACGGGTGCAAGCAAATGTCGTAGAAGACGGCAGTTGAAACTGCACCAACGTCTGCGAAGCCGCCCTTCGGCGGCTGGAATCCAACCTGCGCAGGCAGGTTTCGCAACTGTTGCCGCGACTTCCAGTCGCCGGAGCCGAAACGCATCTACAGGATTTGCTTGCACCCGAAAAAACCGCTTCCTGGACGAAAAGTTGGAGCGCGTGTATAATCCAAACTTTGGTCTGGCATGAAATTAAGGAGAAAAGTATCATGAAAGTCTCGGCGTCCATCCGCAAACGCTGTTCCAAGTGCAAAATTGTCAAGCGCAAAGGGCGCTTGTACGTCATTTGTGAAAATCCTCGCCACAAGCAGCGACAAGGGTAAGATACTATGGCTCGTATAGAAGGCATTGACCTGCCAAACAACAAACGCATCGAAATTGGCTTGACCTACATCTATGGCATCGGGCGTACCCGCGCCCGCCAGATTCTGGAAGCCACCCGCATCAATCCCGACATTCGGGTGAAAGACCTCACCGATGAGCAAATCAGCGCTTTGCGCGAGTACATTACCTCCCAGAATTTCCAACTGGAAGGCGATTTGCGCCGCGAGGTTCAGATGCACATCAAACGCTTGATGGAAATCGGCAGTTATCGCGGTTTGCGGCATCGTCGCGGTTTGCCCGTGCGCGGGCAGCGCACGCGCACTAACGCGCGGACGCGCAAAGGCCCCCGCAAGACCGTGGCTGGTCGCGGCCGCCGCCGTGGAGCCAAGAAATAATCCATTTATCTACGAGTGAGGTGATATGGCCAGAAGCGTACGTTCTTCGCGCCGCGGCTCTTCTCGCAAAGCCAAGCGCACTCTGTCCTCCGGGCAGATTCACATTTTCGCGAGTTTCAACAACACGATTGTCACCATTACGGACAATCAGGGCAACACCGTGACCTGGAGCAGCGCCGGTTCCGCCGGTTTCAAAGGCTCTCGCAAGAGCACGCCTTTTGCTGCCCGTCTGGCAACCGAACAGGCCGTCAGGGCTGCCCAGTCCATGGGCATGAAGGAAGCCACCGTGTTTGTCAAAGGCCCCGGCCCTGGCCGTGAGGCTGCTATCCGCGCCATCCAGGCGCAGGGCATCAAAGTGACGGCGATTACAGATGTGACCCCCGTCCCCCACAACGGATGCCGCCCCCCCAAGAAGCGCCGCGTCTAGCGCTCAGGGAATCCAGCGACCCTACCCGGAAGGAAGGGGCATTGCCAGCCCTGTAAACGGGTATTCTGTGAAGTGAGGTAAAGACAATATGGCAAGATACACCGGACCAGTCTGCAAACTGTGCAGACGGGAAGGCGAAAAACTGTTCCTTAAGGGAGCGCGCTGTTTTTCGCCGAAGTGCTCTTTTGAACGCCGCAGTTACGGCCCCGGCCAGCATGGCCGCAGCGCCATGTTCCGCCGCAACCGTCAATCGGATTTTGCACGCCAGTTGCGCGCCAAACAAAAAGCCCGCCGTGTTTACGGCGTGCTGGAACGCCAGTTCCGCCGCTACTACGAAACCGCTCTCCAGCGCCGCGGCCTGACGGGCGACAACCTGCTCCAAATTCTGGAGTCGCGCCTGGACAACGTGGTTTATCGCCTGGGGTTTGCCGCCAGCCGGGCGGAGGCCCGCCAACTGGTGACCCACGGCCACTTCAACGTCAACGGACGCCGCACAGATGTGCCTTCCATGCTCCTCTCTCCGGGGGATGTCGTGGAAGTGCGAGAAGGCTCTCGCAAACGCAAATACTTCAAAGAACTGCCTTCTCTGGCCGAGCAGCGTTCCGCCCCCGCCTGGCTTATGCGGGATGTGAACGCTCTTTCCGGCTCCGTGTTGCGCCTGCCTGAACGCGCCGAGATTGACGGCAACCTGAACGAACAACTGATTGTGGAATACTACTCGCGCTAAGCCGTGAGATAAACTTGACTTCGGGCGGGAGAGGGAATCATCCGCCTCCTGCCCGAAGAGTGAGGAATTGGGAGCCTGAATAAGGCGCAACAACTTGGGCAAGAGGTGAATTGTGATTGTCGGCATGAGTAACATGGTGACCCCCAAAATCGAGCGGGAAGCCGAAGCGCGCAATTACGGCAAGTTCGTTATCAGCCCGCTGGAACGAGGGTATGGCGTTACCGTTGGAAATGCTTTGCGCCGCATACTGCTTTCCTCGCTCGAAGGCGCGGCAGTCACGTCTATTCGCATCTCGGATGTCTCGCATGAATTTACGGATATCCCCGGTGTGCTTGAAGACGTGTTGCGTGTGATGTTGAATGTGAAGAAATTGCGCCTCAGATTGTTCGACGCGGATACCGCGCGACTGCATTTGGAGGTGCGCGGCAGCGGTGTTATCACGGCTGCTGATATCATCGTCCCGCCGGAGGTCGAAATCATCAATCCCGACCTGTATCTCTTCACGGTGGACGACCCGAACGTTAACCTGGAAATTGAAATGACGGTGGAGCGCGGCCGCGGCTATTCCCCGGTGGAAGAGCGCAGCGGCTCCCTGCCCATCGGAGACCTCCCCGTGGATGCCATCTTCAACCCGGTGCGCAAAGTGAACTGGGAAGTAGGGCATGCACGCGTTGGACAGAATACCAACTACGACAAACTCATCCTGGAAATCTGGACGGATGGCACCATCACGCCGGAAAAAGCGCTCAGCCTCAGCGCCCGCTACATGATAGAGCACCTGCGCCACCTTGTGGGCGTCAGCGAAGAATCGCTCATGTCGGCGCTGGAAGAGAGCGAAGAACCCGGACGTATGGCAAGTGAAGCACTGGATATCCCCATCGAAAACCTGGATTTGTCCGTGCGGGTCTTCAACTCCCTGAAGCGCACCGGCATCACCACGGTTGGCGAGGTGATAGAACTGCTCGAAAAGGGCGAAGATGCCCTGCTGTCCATCCGTAATTTCGGCGAGAAGAGCCTCACGGAACTGTACGCCAAGTTGCGCGAGCGCGGCTACTTCCCGGATGAGGATGAAGACGAAGAAGAAACAATGGATGCGGAGTAACCAACCATGCGACACAAAGTAGCAGGATACCGATTGAGCCGCAACAAGGACGCTCGCAAAGCCTTGCGTCGCAATCTCATCAAGCAACTCTTTGAGCACGAACGCATTCGCACCACCCGCGCCAAAGCGCAGGCCATCCGCGGCGAGGCCGAAAAACTGATTACCCTTGCCAAGCGCGGCAACAAAGAAGGCGGCGCGGTCATGGTGCATACCCGCCGTCTGGCGGCGGCCCGTCTCGGCGGCGGCCCCGACATCGTGCGGAAGTTGTTCGACGACATCGCTCCCCGCTATGCGGAGCGTCCCGGCGGCTACACCCGAATGCTCAAACTTGGCCCCCGCCAGGGTGACAGCGCAGAGATGGTCATTCTGGAACTGGTGGAAGAGTAAACCGGCAACCGGCAGAAACACCGCTTCAAGGTTAGCAGGCCTCCTCAGGAAAACTGCTAACGCATGGCACGTTATCAGGTAACACTGGCATACGACGGAACCCGCTTTTACGGGTTCCAGCGGCAGACCGCCCGGCGCACGGTGCAGGGTGTGGTCGAAGAAGCCTTGCGAGAACTGGGCTGGCAGGAGGCCTCCATCCTGGCGGCGGGGCGCACCGATACCGGTGTCCACGCCTCCGGACAGGTGATTGCTTTTGACCTGGACTGGGCGCACGGCGCAGAGACCCTCCAGAAGGCGCTCAACGCCCGCCTGCCCGACGACGTTTCAGCCCTGGATGTGCGTGCGGCGCACGCCTCGTTTCACCCCCGTTACGATGCCCGCTCCCGCACGTACCGCTACCGCCTGTTTTGCGCCCCGGTGCGCCACCCCTTGAGGGAGCGCTACGCCTGGAGAGTCTGGCCCCCCGTGGAATTGCCCCTCCTGCAGAAAGGGGCGGATTACCTCCCCGGAAAGCACGATTTCGCTGCTTTTGGGCGCTCGCCCGTGGATGGCGGCTCGACCACCCGCCGCATTTTCGAGGCCGCCTGGAGCGCAGAAGGGCCGTACCTGACCTTCACCTTGCGCGGCGACGCCTTCCTTTACCGCATGGTGCGGCGCACGGTGTCTTTATTGGTGCGTATCGGGCAGGGAAGCCTCCCCCCCGCTACGGTGCAGCGCCGTCTCGCCCCCCCGCACGAACCCGTTCAGGGGCTGGCTCCCGCCCGCGGCCTCACCCTCGTCCACGTGGCATACGCCTCGGAGGGCGCAGAAACCTGAAATGCGGTCCGTACCGGAGAAATTTACGCTTTCCCCGTTACCTGGCAAACAGAAATACCTAACCCCCGTCTCACCGGGGCGTACAATTGGATTGTGGAGATATGGCGCAGCAAAAAACCTATTATCCCAAAGAAAAAGACCTGACCCGCAACTGGGTGCTCGTGGATGCCAACGACCAGAACCTGGGGCGTTTGGCTTCCCGCATCGCCCAGATTTTGCTGGGGAAACACAAACCCGACTTCACGCCGGGGGTGGATAATGGTGACTTCGTGGTGGTCATCAACGCGGAAAGGGTACGCGTCACCGGCAATAAACTGGATGCCAAGATGTATCATCGGCACTCCGGTTACCCCGGCGGCCTGAAATCCATCTCGTTGCGCGACCAACTCAAGAAGCACCCGGAGCGCGTCCTGCGTAGCGCGGTGTGGGGGATGCTCCCCAAGAACCGGCACGGGCGTAAACTGATGCGCAAACTGAAAATTTACGCCGGGCCGCACCACCCGCACGAAGCCCAGAATCCCGAACCGTTGGCGTAAGGAGCACTGAAACATGAAGCAGTATTACGAAGGCATTGGCCGCCGCAAAGAGGCCACCGCACGCGTGCGTATCATGGAAGGCGAGGGCAACTTCGTGGTCAACGCCAAGCCCGCCCAGGAGTTCTTCTCCCGCATCGGCGACTACGATAACGCGATTGCCCCCCTCAAGGCCGCCGGTGAAGACCTGAGCAAGTTCGACATCAGCGTTATCATCAAGGGCGGCGGCGTGACCGGTCAGACCGACGCCGTCAAACTCGGTCTGGCACGCGCGCTCGTCAAGTGGAACCCTGACCTGCGCTCCACCATGCGCCGCGGCGGGTTCCTCACCCGCGACGCCCGCATCAAGGAACGCAAGAAGCCGGGTCTCAAACGCGCCCGCAAGGCCCCGACCTACACCAAGCGTTAGTTTTCCCCCCGAGACCAAGACCTGACGGGTCTCCAAGACCCGTCAGGTCTCAGCAAGCGCAGCCCCCCTCCAGACCTGACGGGTCTCCAAAGACCCGTCAGGTCTGGGCAGCGCACCCCGCCAGGTCTGGGTAGCAACGTAAAACGCTGCTCCGCGCGGCGTTTTATGCGTTTAACCCCCCGGAGGAACCCCCTTGCCCGCCATCACCATTCCCGGCCTCGGCCCCGGCGGCCCGGATTTACTCACCCGCCGGGCCTGGAAGGCCATTACCGC
>DRKV01000285.1 GCA_011051635.1 Chloroflexota bacterium
TTTCGTATTCGTTGTAGATGGGGGCGATGGTGGAGAGAGTAGGAGAGGGCATGGGAAGTGGGGAAGTTTGCAAGTGAGAAAGTGGGGAAGTGGGAAAGTGGAGGATGGGGTAACGGGGTGAGTAGGTAACGGGGTGACGGGGTGACGAGGTGAGGAGGTGGGGAGATGATGGGATGGGGAGGTGGGGAGGGGGGAAGACGATGAGATGATGCGGCGACGAGTCACCTAATCACTAATCCCCAATCGCCTAATCCCCAATCCCCAATCCCTGCTCACCCACTCACCCAATCACTCACTCACCTAATCACCTATCACGCGCTTGACTGCCTCCAGGGTGGGCGCGATGACCGGGGCTTCGCCCGCGGCGCGCATGGCGGATTTGACATCTTTCAGGCCGCTGCCGGTATTGATGACTACGACCGGGTCTTCGGGGGCTATTAGCCCCTCCTCCACGGCTTTGAGCAGCCCGGCGTAGGCCGTCGCGCCGGCGGGTTCGGCGAAGATGCCGACCCTCCCCAGAGCAGGGATGGCCTCCAGGATGGCCTCGTCGCTGACGGTGAGGTACGCCCCACCGGTCTGGCGGGCGGCGCGCACGGCGCGCACCCCGTCGCGGGGCAAATCCACCGAGATGCTGTCGGCCAGCGTGGTGGCGTGAACGGGGCGGATTTCTTCCGTGCCGGCCTCGAAGGCGTTGGCAATCGCCGCCGAGTTGACCGATTGCACCCCAAAGATGCGCGGCATCCCGCCGATGGAATCCAGCAGCCCCAGGGCTTGCAAATCCTTGAAGCCTTTGTGAAGGCCGCTGATGATGTTGCCGTCGCCCACCGAGACGAAGATGTGAAGAGGGGTAACAGGGTGAGTGGGTAACTGGGTGACGGGGTGCGCGGAGGAGGGGATACTCGTTACCCCGTTACCGAATTCCTTGTTACCCCACGCCGCCACCTGCTCCCAAATCTCGAAGGCGGCGGTCTTCTTGCCCTCGGCGGTGAAGGGATTGTAGCCCGTGTTGCGGCAGTACCAGCCGAAGGCCTCGGCGGCCTCAATGGAGAGGTCGAAGGCGGCATCATAGTTGCCTTCTACGAGAAGCACTTCGGCGCCGAAGACGCGCAACTGGGCAATTTTGGCGGGCGGAGCGGTCTTGGGGGCGAAGATGACGGCCTTGTGCCCTACGGCGGCAGCCATGCCCGCCAAAGCAGCCCCGGCGTTGCCGGTGGAAGCCGTCACGACTACCTCCGCCCCGATTTCGCGGGCCCGTGCCACCACCACGGAGGAGGCCCGGTCTTTGAAGGATGCGGTGGGGTTGGGACTCTCATCCTTGACCCACAAGCGCGTCAGCCCCAGGGAGCGGGCTAATCGGGGCGGCGCATACAACGGGGTTCCACCGGCCCGCCGTAAAGGGGTAGCGTTTCCTCCGGGGTCGCCGACCGGCAGCAAAGGCAGGTACCGCCACAGGGAAGGGTCATCCTTCAAAATGAGGTCTGCCGCGCCGCGCCGCTTCAAGGCGGCGTAATCCAGCACCACATCCAGGTTGCCGCCGTCTTTCGGGCAGGTATAGGTCACTTCGTCGGGGGCGTATTCCGCCCCGCACAGCGAACAGCGATAACCAACGAATTTTTGCACGCAGAAATCTCCTTTTGCACGTCGTATATTTTTCTCACACGGAGACACGGGGAACACAAAGGATAAAAAACCGTGCTCCCCGTGTCCCTGTGTGCGCCTGTCAGACCTGCGATGTCTCAACGCCCGCCATCATCAGGCCGAGTTTTTCGGGCGCGGCCTCTTCTCGCGGCACGATGCCCATGATGCGGCCTTCGTAGATGACCGCAATCCGGTCGGAGAGGGCCATCACTTCGTCCAGGTCTTCGGAAATCATCAAAATAGCCGCCCCGTTGCGGCGCTGCTCGATGAGTTGAGCATGGACGTACTCGGTGGCGCCGATGTCCAGCCCGCGGGTAGGCTGGGCGGCTATGATGACCCGCGGGCGGCGCGAGAGTTCGCGCGCCAGGACCACTTTTTGGATGTTGCCGCCCGAAAGGCTGCCCGCTTTGGTATCGCGGGAGGGGGTTTTGACGCTAAATTTGCGAATCAAAGCGTCACTGTGGCGGGCAATGGCCTGCAAATCCAGAAAACCGCGGCGGGAGAAGGGCGGCTTGTCGAATTCCCGCAACACCATGTTCTCGGCGATGGTGAAATCCTTGATGACCCCGTCGCGCATCCGTTCTTCGGGGATGTAGGCCAGACCGCGCTCGGTGCGCTCTCCCGGCAACAGGTGAGTGATGTCCTCCCCTTCGAGGATGACGCGGCCCCCGGTGGCTTCGCGCAGACCGGTAATGACCTCGGCCAGTTCGCGCTGCCCGTTGCCGGAGACCCCGGCAATCCCCAGAATTTCGCCGGAATGGACGGCGAGGTTCACCCCCCGCAGGGCAGGGGTGCCGCGCTCGCTGAGAGCCTGCAAATCTTCGAGTATCAGGCGGGGTTCACCGCGTTCGATGGGGTCGAGTTCGCGGGTCAGGCTGACCTCGCGCCCCACCATCCAGTTGGCAAGTTCGGACTTGGTGATTTCGGCGGTGGAGCGGGTGCCGATTTTGCGCCCATCGCGCAATACGGTGACCCGCTGGCTGATTTCGATGACCTCGTGCAATTTGTGGGAGATGAAAATCAGGGCATGCCCGTCGGCGGCCATTTGGCGCATGATGGCAAAGAACTCGTCCACCTCCTGCGGGGTGAGCACGGCGGTCGGTTCGTCGAGAATGAGGAGCGCCGCCCCGCGATACAACGCCTTGATGATTTCCACCCGCTGCTGCTGGCCTACCGAGAGTTGCCAGATGTACGCTTGCGGGTCAATTTGCAATCCGTAAATCTCCGCCAGTTCAAGGATGCGCTGCGAGACGCGGTCAAGGTCGGTCAAGAAGCCGCGGGAGGAAGGCAGCCCCAGGGCGACGTTCTCGGCTACGGTGAGAGTTTCCACCAGCATGAAGTGCTGATGAATCATGCCGATGCCCAGATTGATGGCATCGGTCGGGGAATCAATCTCCACCTTCCGGCCATTTATCCAGATTTCGCCTTCGTCGGGGTGATACATCCCGTAGAGAATTTTCATCAAGGTGCTTTTGCCCGCACCGTTCTCGCCAAGCAGGGCATGGACTTCGCCCGCGACCACGTCGAAATCCACGTGGTCGTTGGCGAGTACGCCGGGGAAACGCTTGGTGATGCCGCGCATCTCCAGCCTTTCAATGCGGGATTTGCCGGAAGGGAGAGTCTGGCTTGCGGTCATCGCTTCATCCTCGAGGAGAGTTGGGCGGAGAGACTTCGGAGGTCTGGAAGACCTCCGAAGTCTGGGGGAGGGAACTATTTCTTGAACTCAATCTTGATGGAGCCGTCAATGATGCCCTGGATGGTCTTGTCCGCCAGCGCCTTGACATCGGCGGGGAGGTCGAACTTGGGGTTGTACTCAATCTCCAGGCCGCCGTTTGCCAGGGTGATGGCATAGGACTTCCCGCCGTAGGTGCCGTTCTGGATGAGGTCAATCATGTCCTTGAGCACCACTTCCCAGTGGTAGACCTGATTGGCAACCACGATGTCGGGAGCGAGAGAGGTTTGCGAGGACTGGGTGCCGAACCACAGGGCGCCGTTTTCTTCGGCCACGCCAATCGCGCCGACCACCATTTGGGCGGTGCCGGCCAGCACGTCCGCGCCGGCGGCGATGTGGGTGTTGGCGGCTTCGGCAGCCAGGGCCACATCCGAGAAGGAGCCGATGTAGTTGATGTTGACGGTCACGTCCGGTTTGGTGGCTTCCGCGCCCATCTTGAAGCCGTCAATGTAGAGTTTGGCATCGCCGGTTTCGATGGGGCCAATCACGCCAATCACACCGCTCTTGGTGAGGCTGGCAGCCATCACACCGTTGACGTAGCCGCCCTGTTCGGAGCGGGCTTCATAGGCAAAGATGTTCGGCTGACCGAAGGTGTCCACCGTCGTGCCCCAGGCGAAGGCCGTCTTGGGGAAATCGGGGGCGATTTCTTGCAGGGATGAGCCGTACTGCGAGCCGTGGGCAATCACCAGGTCGAAGCCCTGGGAGGCGTAATCGCGAATGGCCGCAGCCGCATCATCCACCACAAA
>DRKV01000286.1 GCA_011051635.1 Chloroflexota bacterium
GTCACGTGTCACGTATCACGTATCACGTGCGGGGTGCGATGTGCGACGCGCGGGGTATGGGGTGCGATGTGCGACGTGTGGGGTGCGACGCGTGGGGTGCGATGTGCGGGGTGCGGGGTGCGATGTGCGACGTGCGCTGATTGCTGACCGCGGACGCCTGACTGCTGACAACGGTCTACCGTCCACCGTCTACGGTCTATCGTCCGCCGTCCACCGTCCACCGTCTGCATTCCTCATTCCGTTGGCGTGGGGGGAATTTCCTCGGTGGGGGTGGGCGTGGCGGTGAAGCGCGGAGTGGGGTAGACCATGCCTTGCTGGGTGAAGATGCGGGTGACGGCCTCTCCCAGCAAGCCGAGGGTGCCCAAATCCTGCCCCTGGTAGTAGACCTGCACCCCCCCGGCGTTGCCGGTCACGACTTCGATGCGCTCTTTGGCCGAGAAGGGGTAGGCGCTGCCGGGCAGGACTCTCCCCTCGAAGGCCACCTTCTCATCCGTAACGACCTTGAGCCAGGCGCGCTGCTGCACGACGATGTTGATGTTTACGCCGCCGAGCGCGCCGGGCAAATCCAGCGTCGGGGTTGGGGTAGGGGCTTCGGGGCGAGATGGCGTGTTCTCCAACCCAAGAGCGCCTTCCTCCGTGGGGATGGGGGAGGGCGTGGGCGAGGGGGCAACGGTAGGGGTCGCCAGGAGCACCTCGGCGATTTCGGGCGGAGAGAAGGCCGGCGTCCGCTTGACGCTCTCGGAGGCCACCTGTCCCAGCGCCCAGCCGAGGAAACCCAGCAAAGCAGCCCCGACGATGATGACGAGCACCCAATCGCTCAGGAAGCGCCAGCGCGGGCGGGCGACCTTCTCCTCCTTGCCCTCGTGCTGAAAAGCGGCGGGGTTTTTGCGGCTCAAGGCAGCCTGCAATCCATCGGCGAAGCGCAGCAGGAGAGCATCGGCATCCAGCGAAAGAAATTCCGCATACAGTTTGAGTAGCCCGCGGGCCTGCACCGGCGAAGGCAGGCGCTCGAAAGCCCCGGCCTCAAGCGCCTCCAGATGCTGGCGGCGGATGTGGGTGCGGCGCTCGACCTCATCCAGCGGGAGGGAGAGCAGGGTACGGCGTTCCTGCAACGTCTGGCCGATGGACGCGAAGATGGCGTGTGCTTCGGGGGAAGCGGCCTCTTCGGAAGCGCGGGCCTCCGAAAGGGAGTCTGCTGCAACCGCCTCCCTTTGGGTGGCTGCCGGACCCTCGGGGGAGAACATCCCCGAAAGAGATTCCACCAAAGGCTCCGCCTCCAGGCCGAGAAATTCCGCATAGGCGCGCAAGAAACCGCGTGCCTGGGTGCGGGAGGGCAAGGCGGCAAAATTGCCGGCCTCCATCGCCTGAAGGTAACGCGGACGAATGTAAATCTGCTGGAAGACCTGTTCCAGGGTCAGATTCTTGCGCTCACGGGCCTGGCGCAATTGCTCGCCAACGGGAGTGTTCATGGGGTCAGAATGACAAACCGGCCTGTCCACGAGAGGGCAGGCCGGCGGATGGCAATGGATGTGTGACGCCCCTCGCAGGGCAGGGGGGCAGAGGGAGGCTACTCGGCCTCGGCTTCTTCCTCCGCGGGAGCGGCGGCTTCGGGTTCTTCGGCGGGAATTTCTTCGCCTGCCTCGGAGGTGGCTTCTTCCGCTGCCTCGACGACGGTTTCTTCGTCAATCGGGGCGCTTTCTTCCGCTTCTTCATCCTCCAGGGTGGGGATGGCTTCTCCCTCCCGGTAGACGATTACCTTAATGGAAGGAATGAGGTCAACCGTCAGGCGCACGTTGACTTCGTACTCGCCCAACATGCGGAGGGGCTGGGTATCAATCTGGCGGCGGGAGATTTCTACGCCGGTCTTCTCGCTGATGGCATCGGCCAGCATCTGGGTGGTGACGGAGCCGTAGAGTTTGCCGGTCTGGCTGGCGCGCATCGGGAAGGTGAGCACGACATCGGCCAGTTTTTCGGCCACGGCGCCCATTTCCTTGTTGAGGATGGCGCGTTGTTCTTCGGCGCGGGCGCGGATGCGTTCCGCCTGCTTCAGCGCTCCGGGGGTAGCCAGCACAGCCAGCCCCTGGGGGATGAGATAATTCCGGCCATAGCCGTTGGCGACCTTTTTCACGTCTCCGGCGCGGCCCAGTTTGTAAACGTCCTGAAGCAAAAGTACTTTCATGGTTTCAAGCCCTTTCTGTGTGATAGGAATGGAATTTGCCCCTGCGCATAATTGTTCAGCCAACCCCCTCTGGCGATTGAAATCGCAGCGGTGACTGCGAAACCTGCCTTCGCAGGTTGGGTTACCAGTCGCCGCAGGGCGACTTCGCAAATGTTACCGTGACTTTAGTCGCCAGGCTGAACCCCTACGCAAAAGAAAAGGGTGTGCAAGCACACCCTGCAGGCACGGGGCACCCCGGCGTGAAGGGTACAACACGCCGAGCGGGGAGATTTTACCAGATGTGGAGGGGCGCGTCAACGAAGCGTTTCGATTTTTCTGGACGAATTTTGACAGGCATGTTATACTCCCCGCGCTCCCGCCCTGTGGCGGGAGAACTTGTGTCAACTGTCGGCGCGCACCTGCGCCGACGCCTGTAAACCTCACGCTTTCCGACTTGCCGGGGCGTGCCGGGAGACCGGTGCCGTGCAAGAGCGACGAAAGCGGTGGACAAACGCAAAGGAGTTTGAGCAATGCCTGTTGTTACCATGAAAGCGCTTCTTGAAAGCGGGGTGCATTTTGGGCACCGTACCCACAAATGGCACCCGAAGATGGAGCCTTACATCTTCACCGAACGCAACCACATCCACATCATTGACCTGCAAAAGACGGTTCGGGCATTGGATGAGGCTTACAAAGCGGTGCGGGATATGGCCGCCAACGGGGGCACCATTCTGTTCGTAGGAACCAAACGTCAAGCCCAGGATACCATCCAAACTGAAGCACAGCGCTGCGGGATGCCTTACGTCACCGCCCGCTGGCTGGGCGGCATGTTGACCAACTGGCGCACCATCCGCGAGCGGGTCAACGAACTCGAACGCCTCGAGCGCATGCGCGATAAGGGCGATTTCAGCAAACTGACCAAGAAAGAAGCCTTGCTGCTTGAGCGCAAGATGGAAAAACTGGAAATGCGCCTGGGCGGTATCCGCAATATGGCCGGGCTTCCCGACATGGTCTTCGTTGTGGACATCCGCCGGGAAAACACCGCCGTCCACGAGGCCAACCTGCTGAACATCCCTGTGGTGGCGATGGTGGATACCAACTGCGACCCCAGCGACATTGATTACGTCATTCCTTCCAACGATGATGCCATCCGGGCCATCAAATTGATTGTGGGCAAAATTGCCGATGCGGTCATCGAAGGCAAGAACATGCGCGAAAAAGAGGCCGCAGAAGAAGCCCTGGATGCCGGACAGGAATTCGACATGGACGCTGAGGAACTGAGCGACGAAGATTTGCTCGGCGCCGATACGCTGAAGAAAATCAACGCCATGCGCGAGGCGGAAGCCGAAGCCGCTGCCGAAGAATCTGCCGCTGAAGAAACCGTCGAGGCGGAAGAACCTGAGGCTGAAAGCGTTGAAGAACCTGCTGAGAAAGAAGAGAAGGCGGAAGAAGAACAGACTTCCGGCGACGAGGAATAGTCCTGCCGGATTACGCAGAAGAGAGGTTGAAAAATACGATGGCTGTTACCACTCAACAAATCAAGGAACTACGCGCCGCTACCGGCGCAGGCATTCTCGAGTGCCGCAATGCGCTGCAGCAGGCCAATGGCGATTTCGACAAGGCCGTTGATTTCCTGCGCGAGAAAGGGCTGGCGAAAGCCGCCAAGCGTGCCGGACGGGAAGCCTCCGAGGGCGTGATTGACCTGTATTCCCACGGCAACGGGCGCGTTGGCGTGATGGTGGAACTCAATTGCGAGACCGACTTCGTGGCGCGCTCCGAGACCTTCCGCAAACTGGCGCACGAAATCGCCTTGCAGATTGCCGCCATGTCCCCCCAATACGTCAGCGAGAGCGATATTCCCGAAGACGTGCTGGAACACGAGCGCGAAATCGCCCGCAAGCAGGCCCTGGAAGAAGGCAAACCGGAAAAAATCATTGACCGGATTGTCGAAGGCCGCATCGCCAAATTCAAGAAAGAAGTCTGCCTGCTCAACCAGGTCTCCATCCGTGACGACTCGGTCACTGTGCAAGACATGATAAACGAGGCCATCGTCGCCCTGGGA
>DRKV01000287.1 GCA_011051635.1 Chloroflexota bacterium
CGGCCTCCGGCGGCGCGCAGGGCCTGCTCGGTGACGCGGGCGGCGGTGGCCAGGACGATGTGCTTGGCGGCGGCCAGGCGGGTGAAGACGGACTGCCGCCGGGATTCATCTCCCCTCCAGGCCGCGGCAGCCTCCCGGAAGAGGGCCGCGGCGGCTTGCAATTCCGCGTCCATCTCGCCGACCTGCCGCCGGATGGAGGGCAGGGTGGCAATCGGCTTCCCCAGCGCCGGCGGAACGCGCTCCAATGCGTAGCGGATGAAGGCATCACGCGCGGCCAGGGCCGCGCCGAGGTAGACGGCGGTCAGCATGGCGGGGAACCACAGGTTGGGAGGCTCCTTCTGGCCGCCGCGGGCAATCAGGTTTCCGGCGGGGACGACCACGTTTTCCAGTCTCAAATCGTGGCTCTCGCTGGCCCGCAGCCCCAGGGCGCGTTCCCAGGCGGGAATCCAGGTCATGCCGGGCAGGTCGTTGGGCATCCACAGGACAGAGGCTTCACCGCCCACGGAGACGCGCACCAGCAGGTGGGTGAGATGACGCCCCCCGGTCACCCAGGTCTTGTAGCCGTTGACGATGAAGTGTTCTCCGCCGGGGGCGGGGCGGGCGGTGGTGCGGAAGCGCCCGCCGCGGGAGGGACTGCCCATCTCCGGCTCACTGGCGACGGAGTTGAAGAGCGCTCCCTGACGGGTGGCGGCGCGGCAGAATTGGACGAAGACGGCCTCCGGCCAGGGGCGCGTCTCGCGGGCGTGGCCGAAAACCTGCAAGTGCATGGCGGCCACCATCGCCGTCGAGGCGCTGCCGCGAGCCAGTTCGATTTGGGCTTCGGCGCACTCCCGCAAGGAAAGCCCTGCTCCGCCGTATTCCAGGGGGATGCTCATCCCCAAATAGCCCGATTCCTTCAAAGCGCGCAGGTCTTCTTCGGGCAGGCGGGCCTCCCTATCTGCCTGGGTCGCTCTCAGGGCGCAGGATTCCCCCAAAACGCGGCCCGTCTCCCTTACATTTCGCGGGGTGATGATTGGGTTCATGTTCCTCCTCGTTTACCCTTGCTTGCATGTCAGGTGGTGATTATACTACTTGACGGTGGACGATAGACCGTGGACGGTGGACTACGGGACTATGGACTACGAGACTACAAGACTACAAGACTATGGACTATAACCCGGCCTGCTGATGAAAATTGAAGCCTTGATGGATTCTCTCCCCGATGTGTATTCCCAAACCGACCGGGAATTGATACTGCGCGCCTATCGGGTGGCCGAAAAAGCCCACGAGGGGCAGATGCGCGCCTCGGGAGAGCCGTATATCACCCACTGCGTTTCGGTAGCCCACATTCTGGTGGAGAAATTCCGCCCCGCGCCTTACGTCATCCAGGCCGGTTTGCTGCACGATACCGTGGAGGATACGGACCTCACCCTGGACGACTTGCGCCGGGACTTCGGGGAGCGGGTGACCATCCTGGTGGACGGGGTCACCAAGTTGACCGGCCTGCCGCGGGTCTCCCGCATGGGGGCTATCCCCGCCGGAGGGCTGGCCGCGGCTGAGGCCCAGTCCCAGGGGGAACAGGCTGACGCTGACGATGAGTGGACTCGCAGCCGACAGTACGACGCCAAATCGGAGACCCTGCGCAAGGTGATGCTGGCGGTGGCCGACCAGCCCGAAGTGGTGATGATAAAGTTGGCCGACCGCCTGCACAACATCCGCACCCTGTACCACGTGCCGGAGCGGAAGCAGAAGCGCATCGCCCGCGAGACGCTGGACATCTTCGCCCCGCTCGCCAACCGGCTGGGCATCTGGCAGATGAAGTGGGAACTGGAAGACCTGTCCTTCCGCTATCTCAACCCGGAGAAATTCTACGAGATTGCCAACGCCCTGGAGGAGCGCCGCGAGCAGCGCGAGCGGGAGATGGAGGGCATCATCGGGCGGGTGCGCCAAATCATGCGGGATGCCAACATCCCGGCCCGGGTCACGGGGCGTCCCAAGCACATTTATTCCATTTACAAGAAGATGCAGCGCAAGGGGGTTCCTTTTGAAATGCTCAGCGATGTGCGCGGCGTGCGTATCATCGTCCCTTCTTTTGTCAATCCCAACGAGCCGCCCGAGGTCAACAAAAAACTGGAAGCGACCTACTGTTACGCCGCCCTGGGGGTGGTACACAGTTACTGGCGGCCTATTCCGCACGAATTCGACGATTACATCGCCGCCCCGAAGAACAACAATTACCGCTCTTTGCACACCGCCGTGGTCTACGACGACGGCAAGACCCTCGAATTCCAGATTCGCACGGAGGAGATGCACCGCGAGGCGGAAGAAGGCATCGCCGCCCACTGGCGCTACAAGGAGGAGCGCAGCAGCAGCGCCCAATTCGAGCAGCGCATCCGCTATTTGCGCTCCCTGATGGAGTGGCGGCAGGATGTCCAGGACGCCCAGGAGTTCATGGAGGGGATGAAAAGCGATGTCTTCGCCGACCGGGTATACGTCATCACCCCCCGCGGGGATATGATTGACCTGCCCGCAGGGGCTACTCCGATTGATTTTGCCTACCACATCCATACCGAAATCGGGCACCGCTGCCGGGGGGCCAAGGTCAACGGCAAACTCGTCCCGCTGAATTACGAACTGAAGACCGGCGACCGGGTGGAGATTGTGACCGTCAAGCGCGGCGGCCCCAGCCGGGACTGGCTCAACCCCAGTCTGGGGATGGTCAAGACCCAGCGCGCCAAAGCCAAAATCCGCCGCTGGTTCAAGGAGCAGGCGCGGGAGGCCAATATCGCCCGCGGGCGCGACCAGTTGGAACACGAACTCCACCGCGTCGGGTATCAGGATGTCAGTTTGGAGAAACTGGCGCAAGACCTGGGCTACCGCTCGGTGGATGCCCTCCATTTTGCCATCGGCTGCGGGGATTTCACCACCAGCAAGGTCATCAACCACCTGGAAAGTTTGGAGCGCAAGCAGAAGGGTTTGCCGCCGGAAGAAGAAGACCTGACCGAGTACACCAGCGTCAGCCGCAGCGTGGTGGACCCCGAACGGGCTATCACCGTGGTGGGGATGAGCGGCTTGCTGACCAACATCGCCCGCTGCTGCCGTCCTTTGCCGGGAGAACCCATCATCGGCTACATCACCCGCGGGCGGGGCGTGACCATCCACCGCCAGGACTGCCCCAACGTGCGGAAAATCAAGGACCGCGAGCGGCTGGTACAGGCCAGTTGGGGCTTCCGCACCGAAAAGAACCACGCCACCCTGCCCGTCTCGGTGCGTATCCGCGCCTACGACCGGCTTGGACTGATGCGCGAGGTCTCCACCATCCTGGAAAAAGAGGGCGTCAACATGCCCAAGGCCGATGTGCGGGTGGACAGCCAGAACATCGCCGTCTTCGACCTGCTCGTGGAAGTTACCAGCATCCATCAGTTGAGCCGCGTTCTGGCGCGCATCGAGAATTTGCCAAACGTCTTCGAAGCTATCCGCGTGGGCGGGTAGTCCGCGAACCTCCCCACTTGCAGACTTGCCCACTTTCGCACTTGCAAACTTTCCTACTTTCAAACTTCCCACTTGCAAACTTTCGTCCTTCCACGACATGAACCTCTCCCCCTCCGACCGCCGCCGCTACGTGCAGGATATGTTCACCCGAATCGCCGGGCGCTATGACCTGATGAACCGCCTGATGACCTTCGGGCAGGATATTTCCTGGCGGCGCGAGACCATCCGCCGGGCATCCCTGCGCCCCGGTGACTACCTCCTCGACCTGGGAGCCGGAACCGGCGATTTGGCGCGGGAAGCCCTCCGCCAGCAGCCCGCCTGCCGCGTTCTGGCCGCCGATTACACCCTGGCGATGATGCAGGTGGGACGCGCCCGCCACAAGCGCCCCTCCGACTGGAGCGGCGCGGACGCCCTCAATCTGCCCTTCCCCGACGAGACCTTCGACGCCGTGGTCTCCGGTTACCTGCTGCGCAACGTGGTGGATTTGCCGCGGGCGCTCTCCGAGCAGTACCGCGTTCTCAAACCCGGCGGGCGCATCCTCTCCCTGGATACCACCCGTCCGCCCCGCAACCTGCTGACCCCTTTCATCAACTTCCACATGCACACCCTCATCCCCCTGGCAGGCCGCCTCCTGACCGGTGAAGCGGATGCCTACACCTACCTGCCCGATTCCACCGCCGCCTTTCTCACCGCCGAAGCCCTGGCCGACCACCTGCGAAACGCCGGTTTCCGCGAAGTAGGCTTCCGCCGCCGCATGTTCGGCACGATGGCGATTCATTGGGGAGTCAGGGAGTAGGGAGTAGGGATTGGGGATGCGGGATTAGGCACGCCCTCTCGTCACCACCTCATCTCATCACCACCCCATCATCTCATTACCTCATTATCTCATCACCCCATCACCTCCTCATCTCATCATCTCCCTACCCTCGCAACCCCCTAACCCGCAACCCTCCCCCATGCCCAAAAACGCCCTCACCCCGGTTCGCCAGCAATACCTGGAAATCAAGCGCCAGTACCCCGACACCATCCTTTTCTTCCGCCTGGGCGATTTCTACGAGACCTTCGACGAGGACGCCGAGACCGTCTCCCGCGAACTGGATATCGTCCTCACCTCCCGCCCGGTGGGAAAAGGCATCCGCGTCCCGCTGGCGGGCATTCCCTACCACGCCGTCGAGAACTACCTGGCGCGCCTCATCGAGAAGGGCTATCACGTCGCCATCTGCGAGCAAATCGGGGAGCAGCCCGTCAAGGGCATCATGCCCCGCAAAGTGGTGCGGGTCGTCACCCCCGGGACGGTGGTCGAGCCGGGCCTTCTGCCGGAGGACGCCAACAACTACCTGGTCAGCGTGCTGCGCGAGGAAGACCGCCTGGGCGTGGCCTACGCCGACATCACCACCGGGGAATTCGCCGCCACCGAATTGCAGGCCCGCGACCCCGATGCGGCCTTGCGGGCGGAGTTGATGCGCCTGCACCCCGCCGAAATCCTGCACCCCGAAAGCCTCGCCCTGCCCGCCAACGGCCTGCCCGGTCACCGCACCCCCTGGGCCGACTGGCGCTTCGAGCCGGGACGCTGCCGCGAGACCCTGCTGCGGCACTTCGGCGTCTCTACCCTGGATGGCTTCGGCCTCCGCTCCCAGCCCCTCGCCGAGCGGGCTGCCGGCGCCCTGCTCCAATACCTGCGCGAGACCCAGCCCGCCGCCCTCAACCTGCTCACCGGCCTGAGCGCCTACAGCCTGAGCGAGTTCATGACCCTGGACGCGGCCACCCGCCGCAACCTGGAACTCACCGAAACCCTGCGCGGCGAGCGGCAAGGCTCTCTGATTGCCGTCCTGGATAAAACCCTGACCCCGATGGGCAAGCGCCTGATGCGCCAGTGGGTCAACAAGCCGCTTTTGGATGTGGAACAAATCCGCCAGCGGCAGGCAGGCGTGCGCCACTTTTTTGAAGACGGCCTGGAACGCGCCGCCTTGCGCCAGGCCCTCAAACCCCTGGGAGACCTGGAACGCCTCACCAACCGCATTGCAGGTGGAACCGCCCAACCGCGGGATTTAGCCGCCTTGCGGGAGACCCTGCGCTCCCTCCCCGCCTTGTTGGAGACTTTCTCCCCCCAGGGAGCAGACCTGACCCCTTTGCTGGCCCCCTTCGACCCCTGCTCCGAGGCGCTTGCCCTTTTGGAGAGCGCCCTGGCCGAGGACCCGCCTGCCACCCTCCAAAACACGGGCGTCATCCGCCCCGGTTACTCCGCCGAACTGGACGGGGTGCTGGAAGGCTCCCGCCATGCCCGCGAGTGGATTGCCAACCTGGAAGCCACCGAGCGCTATCGCACCGGCATCAAGAACCTCAAAGTCGGCTACAACAAAGTCTTCGGCTACTACATCGAAGTCACCAAAGCCAACACCAGCCTCGTCCCCTCCCACTACATCCGCAAGCAAACCCTGGTGAACGCCGAGCGTTACATCACGCCGGAGATGAAGGAGTACGAAACCCTGGTGCTCAACGCCGAGGAGCGCATCCGCCAGATTGAGGGCCGCCTGTTCAAGGAAATCTGCACCCGCCTGGGAGCCTGGCGCGCCGCCCTGCTGGGAGCCTCCCGCCGGATTGCCGAACTGGACGTGCTGGCCTCCCTGGCCGAGAGCGCCGTCCAGAACGGCTACACCTGCCCCGAAGTGGTGGAGGAAGACGTGCTGGATATCCGCGAGGCGCGGCACCCCGTCGTCGAGCACACCCTGCAGGAGGGGCGTTTCGTCCCCAACGATGTGACTTTCGAGGAAGGGGAGCGCATC
>DRKV01000288.1 GCA_011051635.1 Chloroflexota bacterium
CGCCACGCTGCCGCCCCACAGGGCGTTGTGCGCCGCCACCACGCCCCCCGCGGGGATGTGCTCCAGCGCCCAGGCGTAGTAGCGGGGATAACCCTCCTTGTCGGCGTCGATGAAGACGAAATCAAAAGGCGCATGGCGGGCGGCCTGCTTGAGCATGGTTGCCGCGTCCCCCTCCAGGAGGGTGACGCGCTGCTCCACCCCTGCCCGTTGAAAGTTGCGCCGCGCCGCGGCGGCGTGACGGGGCGACTTCTCGATGGTGTAGAGATGCCCGCCCTCCGGCAGGGCGCGCCCCATCCAGATGGTGCTGTAACCGGCCAGCGTACCGATTTCCAGGACGCACCGCGCTCCGCTGAGGCGCACGAGAAGGTGCAAGAAAGCGCCTTCCTCGGGGCCGACGGCGATTTGCGGCAGCCCCTGGGCGGCGCTTTCCTCCCGCACGCGGCGCAGGGTTTCGTCCTCGCGGGCAAACAGGGACTGGATGTAAGCATGGATTTGGGGGGTATCGGGGGTCTGGTTCATGTCATCTCTTTGCACACTTTCACGGTCTGCACGTGGATATCCACGATATCGCTCATTCGGCGGGCATAGCCGCCGCCCATGACGACGGCCACCGGAACGCCCGCCTCGCGGCAGGCGCGCAACACCAGACGGTCGCGCCCAGCCAGCCCGGCCTTGCTGACTGCCAGGCGTCCCAGCGAATCCCCTTCGAAAGGGTCTGCGCCCGCCAGGTAGAACACCAGGTCGGGAGGCCGGCCATCCAGCGCGGCCCGCAGCCCCTCCTCCACGGCTCTCAGATACAGGGCGTCGCCCGCCCCGTCGGGAAGAGGAATATCCAGCGAACTGCGGGATTTGCGAAAAGGGAAGTTGTTGGCCCCGTGTACCGAAAACGTAAACACGGAGGGGTCTCCGGCAAAGATGGCGGCGGTGCCGTCCCCCTGATGCACGTCGCAATCCACCACCGCGGCGCGGCGGATGCGCCCCTCCCTTTGCAGGACACGGATGGCAACGGCCACATCGTTGAACACGCAGTAGCCGGAGCCGCAATCGGGGTGGGCGTGGTGCGTGCCGCCCGCCAGGTTGACGGCCAGCCCGTCCGTGAGGGCGGCGCGTCCGGCGGCGATGCTGCTGCCCACCGAGCGCCGGGAACGCTCCACCAGTTGCGGCGACCAGGGGAAACCGATACGGCGGATTTCGGCGGGGGTCAAGGCTCCCAGGCGAACTTTCCGCACGTAGGCGGGGGTGTGGGCGGTTTCCAGTTGGGCATCGCTGGCCGCCGGAGGAAGGCGCAGTTCTTCCGGGGCAAGGATGCCCTCGGCCAGAAGACGTTCCCGCACCAGGCGGTATTTGGCGATGGGGAAGCGGTGCTTCTCCGGCAGAGGAAAGGTGAACAGGTCGTGGTAGAAAACGCGCATTTACCAGCGTTCCCAGTGGACAATTTCCTCCAGAGGGCGGCGTCCGCCGCGGCGGTTGGGTCGGCGCAAGATGCTTTCGTCCGCCGGGTAGCCGAAGGAGAGCACAATCCGCAGGTGCCAGGCGTCGGGGAAACCGAGGATGCGGCGCGCCTGCTCCGGCTGGTAAATGCTGGCAGGGCAGGAGCCAATCCCCATCTCCCAGGCGGCCAGTTGCATGTAAGCGGCGGCCTGCCCGGCATCGAACATGGTCTGGAACTTCGCCAGCGGTTCCGGGGTGAGGATGGCAACCGCCAGGGCCGCGCCGGCGATGTGCCCGGCCCAATCGCCGCATTCCGCCAATGCCCGAAGCGTCTCCCGCTCCTGAACGGCGATGAAGTGCCACGGCTGGCTGTTCTTGGAAGACTGCGCCCGCCGTCCGGCGTTCAGGATAGCAAGGATTTCATCCCGGCGCAGCGCCTCGGGGCGGAATTTGCGCACGGCGCGCTTGGTGCGGATGGCTTCGGATACGTTCATGGCTGCTTGAGAGGGGTGATTTCGTTCCCCACAAGGCGGAGGAAGCCCGTCCCGTAGTGCTGGATTTCGAGGAAGGCGGCGTTTTCGGGGGCGGGTTTGTAGATTTTGAAATGGCGCATCACCCCCAGAGTAGCGGCGCTCTCCAGGGGGCCGATGAAGGCTGCGGAGGGTTGTCCGAAATCGGGTTGGGCAGCCCAGCGGCGCATCTGCGCCGCGTTGAGGAAGTAGCAGCCGCTATGGGGGTTCAAGGGCCGCTCAAAGCGCAGTTCGCTCCCCAAAAGGAGGGCGCGCACTTCCGGGGTTTGGGTCACATCCTGAAAAGGGGCGGTCACTTCGGGACGCAGGTCTCCATCCACGTACACTTTACGGTAGGGAGCAGCAGGGGCACTCTCGTAGCGGTTGGGCTGCAGGAGGCTGGCATCTCCCATCTGGAGGGTGAACCAGCGCAGTTTGTGAAAGAAGAGCGGGTCGTGGAGGATGAGGTCGTCTTCCAGGTAGGCATAGTAGTCGAACTCCCCCAAGTGTTCGGCCAGGAGGCGCTGGCAGGCGAAGCCCAGGAAGGGCGGCGCACTCTCCACAGGGGTGTGGGTGTAGAGGCCCGCGGGGAGGGACAGACGCTCCAGAAGGTGGTGCCGTCCGTCGGTGACGATGTGTACCCGGAGGTGAAAATCCGCGCTCCGGTTGGCAGGCAGGAGATGCCGCCCGGCGATGTGGATGAGTCCCTGCGGCGCGCCAAAATGGGTGTGGAGGGCGCTCAGGCAGGCGGTGAGGGCGCGCAGGCGGGGCAGAGGGTCGGAGCCGCGGGAGGCGTGCCCGCCCTCGCCGGGGGCGTAGTAGTGGGGGATGACGAAGAGGAGGCGCATGGAGTGTCACGTACCCCGTATCACGTATCACGTGTCACGTGTCACGTGTCACGTGCCAAGTGCGGGGTGCGAGGTGCGGAGTTAGGGGGTGCGAGTTAGGGGTTAGGGAGTTAGGGAGTTAGGGGTTGCGGGGTTAGGGGTTAGGGGGCGCACCCACCCAATCCCTAATCCCTGCTCCCTAATCCCCGTTCACCAGTCCTTGCCCAC
>DRKV01000289.1 GCA_011051635.1 Chloroflexota bacterium
AGGTTTTGCGAGGTGTGCAGCGCGCCTTCCCGGGGCTGCAAATCGTCCAGTAAGGCGGATGGCCGTACTTCCAAATCTACCGGCAGCACTTCGAGTATCGCCGCGGCCTCCGAGACATCGCTTTGCTGCACGAAAGCGTGCAGCAAAGCGCCGGGGCGCGCCTCGCCGGTGTCGTCTACCAGGAGGATTATCTTGCCGCGGATATCGCCAGCGGCAGGGGGCGGAGCATCGGCGGAAAGTCGCAGCAGGGGGGCGCGCAATCCCTCTCCGGGGCGCAATTGCGAGAAATGGACGGCCATCGCGCCGATGTACACCTCGTCGGTGGGCAATTGCAGGGTGCGCCCTCCGCCCTCGGCGAACAAATCGAGAACGGGGATGGGAACGGCCCGGCGTTCCACCTGCCAGCCCTGCGCCTGCAAAACCCGGGCGATGTAATCGGCGGCAGCGGCCTGCGCCTCGGGTTGGAGAGAACTGCGCGGCCCCAGGTCGCTCAGGGCGGTAATGTGCTGTACCGCTTCGTCCAGGGCGACATCCCGTTGGGGGGCGGGCAGGGTCGGCGCGGGGGTCAAGTCCAACTTTGCGGCGTGGCGGACTACGTCGCCGCGCCCGCCCAGGAGCATGGTGACGAGCAACGCGCCTCCCGTTGCCAGGAGGACGAGCGCGAAACGCCTCGCCGCGGGGGCCTCGCCCGTCTCATCCAGCCGACGGCCTTCGGCGGAAAGCACGCGGGCGGGCAGCAGGCGCGTCAGGCGGCGGACAGGATACCAGGATGTCAGGGCGGCCATCCCCCCCGAGAGGAGCAGCGCCGCCGGAAAGAACAGCGCCCAGAGGAGATTGAGGCCGGGCAGGACAGCGCGCAGCGCCAGCAGCCCGCCCAGCGCACCGGGCAGCGCCCCCGCCATCACGCTCCACAGGGCTTCGAAGCGTACCAGACGGCTCAACTGGGCCGGCTTCCACCCCACGGCGTGCAGCAGGGCGAATTCGGCGGCGCGTTCGGTCACGCTGAGCAGCAGGTTCCCCAGCACGGCCAGAAAACTCATGCTCAGGACGAGGAGCGCCATCAGGAGGTGATAAGAACGCACGTGCATGGAAACGAAAGTTCCCAGCAGGGTTACTGCCAGGCGTCCGTGCAGCCCCCACAGCACGCCCAGAATGAAGACGCTCAGGGCCGTGCCCGCGGCAACGATGAAGGCGGTCAGCAGGAAGCGGGCGCGCCGCATCCACACCTGCCGCCAGGCGAGAAAGGCCATCCCCAGGGAGCGGGCAGGGCGGGGAGGCGGGGCGGAAACCTGCATCTCGCCGTATTGCAGGAGCGCTACCGGCCAGCGGAGCGTCACCCGCCACGCCGGCGGGAGCGCGCCCGCCAGGTACGCACCCGTCCCCAGTAAAAACACTCCCCACAAGATGTTTGGGGTGATGTGCAGCCCCGCCGCCAGGTTCAGCGCCAGGGAGGCCAGCACCCCCAGCAAGCCGGCAAGGAGGCCCATCGCCAGCGCTTCCGCCAGGAGATACCCCAGGGTCTCCTCCGCCGACCATCCCACGGCGCGCAGCGTTCCGATTTCCCGGTAACGCCCCAAAAGAGCGACCTGCGAGGTCTCGGCCACGAACAGCGTGGATGCCAGGAGCAGCCCGCCCAAAAGCAGGATGTTGGCGGAGGTCATTCCGCCGGTGACCTGCACCGCCGCGCCCAGCGTCGTCCAGGGTTCCTCCACATATCCCACCCCGGGGACCTTCACCAGCACGTTCTGGGGCGAGGAACCGGCCACGATATCCACGTGCAGGCCGGTGCGCTCGGCGATTTCCGCTGCGGCGGCCTCCACTTTGGATACATTTTCCGGGGTATAGGCCTCGATTCCCGCCAGCCGCACCCGAATGGCATCGATGAAATCTTCCCGCCCGCTGAGATAATGCACGGCTTCCAGGGTGGTGAGCGCCAGCGGCGGGCGCGGCAGAAAGCCGCCGGGGTTCAGGTCGGGGTAATAGCGTTCTCCCGGAAGGGGGTTACCGGCTTCGTCGTAGCGCAGGATGCCGAGAGGCGGTTCGTAAATCCCCAACGGCACGTAGGCCAGCGGGTCTTGCGGGGCAGCGAGGGCGGCAAAATCATATCGCCCGCGGACTCGAAAGGCGAAAGGCGGCAGGCGGCGCGGTTCCAAGGGACGGAAAACCGTCGCCCGGGCGGGGACGCTCACCAGATTGGAGAGGAAAGTTTCCGAGAACGGAGTTTCCCGCGCCGCCCGCAGGGAGGGTTCCACCGTCTCGCCCCACGTTCCCAGGGGGCGCACGGCGAAGGCGCGGGCGTATTCCGCGGCGCTGAACATCCCCTCCTCCCCCACTTGCGGCTCCCGACCGGGGGAAAACAGGATGGCGCTGCCGGAGAGCGGGGAGAGATTGCCCTCCAGGGGGAGCGTCTGGGTCAGGACGACGGTGACAGGCCCCCTTTGGAGGCGCTCCCGCGCCCCGGAGATGTCGCCATCTTGCAGGGATTGCGCGTCCGCCGGGACGGTTTCCATCTGGACGGAGAGCCGCGCCTGCCCCAGAAAGGCGCTGCGGCTGATGATGAGGGGAATTTCCGGGACGAGCGCGTTCTGCCCTCCCTGAACGGCGACCGTCTTTTTCAGTTCGGGTTCCAGGGGCAGGTAATCGCCGTTGGTCAGGGTGGCGGGCAGATTGACCAGGCGGGCTTCCTGGGCGGGGTCTATGCCGGCCAGGAGCGTCCACTGCATGGGAAGATTGCCGACGGCGAATTGCAGGAACTTTCCGCCAATCAGACTGTCGGGCTGGCTGCCCGCGAAAACGACCTCCCCCGCATCCCCCGCCATCCAGAAACTTTCCCACTGGCGCTCGAATTCCTCCCCCGGCCCGGAGAGGCGCACGCGCAAGTGGTAGAGCGTTCCCGCTTCGGGGGGCGGGGTCTTGAAACTCACCATCCCGGTCTGATTGAGCAG
>DRKV01000290.1 GCA_011051635.1 Chloroflexota bacterium
CCTGAGAAAGAATGTTGTACGCTGCCAGCCCCAGGGGGTAATCGATGTTCAAAATCAGAGCGTCGCTGTTTCTCAGGGTCTCGGCATCCATCTCTCCCAGCCGCGGGTCGAACCACTCCGCCCGCAATTTCGCCACGTCAATCACCTGGGCATCCACCTCAAAATAGTGCTCGCTGGGAATGCGGGTAATGCCGCAGGCGGCCTCCTCGGCCAGTTGCGCCTCCCACAAGGCTTGTCCTCCCCGCAGGCGGTAGGCCTTCTTGAGCAGATAGTACAGGAAATTCTCGGCGCTGGAGGGTACGTCTCGGTGGCGGATGTCTTCCCACTCCGCTTGCAGGTCGGGGTCTTGCGTTTCTTCCAGATACGCTATCAATTCCGCCTCGCGTCTCAAGGCAAAGCCCGAGAGGAGATTGACCACACTGTGCGTGTTGCTGGAGACGAAGTACACCGGGCGGTCTGCCAGCGAAGGAGCGCTCTTCTCGATGTTGCGCCACCAGGCGTAAGTAGCCCGCCGGTACTCGCTCAGAGAACCGCTGAGCAGGCGCACACGGAAAGAACGGGGATTCTTCTGGATGTTCTGCAAACGGGAAATGAACTCTTCCCCCCACAGGGTGCGCAGGCGGCTCAGGTCTTCCTCGGAAATGCCCATCGCCTCCGCCAGGGCTGAGAAGGCCGCCGGTGAGGTGTTCACCTCTTCCCACTTTATCCGGCTTGCCTCTTGCTGCAAAAGAAGATGTATCTTGTTCCACTCGACTTGATACGCCACCAGCACCGGAATCACGTCCTCGATGTCCGAGCGGCTGGCGATGAAACAGGCCAGCGTCTCTTCCCCGTCGAAAAAGCAGCGTCTGCGCCGGGCAGGAGCAGACGCCAGTTTCCACCGTTCAACATCCGGGTATCCATGTTGGGCAAACACCCGGGCGCTCTGTCCCAGCACGATGGATTGCACCTCCCCGATGCAGGGCGGCAGGCGCAAAAAACTGTAGATGAAGGCCGACATATCCGGGCGCGCCCGCCGCGCCTCGGGGTGCAGCAACGACCCCATCCCGGTGTGTACCTCCTCCAGGGTGCGCAGTTGCACCTCTGTGGTGGAACGCAGCAGGGAGTAAATCGTGCGCAGGTAGAGTTCGATTTCTTCGGATGCCGTGCTGGGGACTGTGCGCTCCATCGCTCACCGCCTCCTGCGGCGTCCGGAACTGCGAGGCATATCCAGGTCGAGGGGATTTCCCTTGCCGCCTCCACTCATCCGGTAAATCAGAGAATAGACCAGCGTCAGGAGAGTGAACACAACCACGGAGAGCACGCTGGTGAACAGCAAGCGGGCGTAGAATAAAGAAACCCACATTCCCCCGATGGAACTCTCTCCCAGAGAGAGAGGCGGTATCCATACGGCTTTGCTCAATTCGGGAGAGATGGATATTCCCTGGGCTGTCGCCAAATCCAACGCCGGGGCGGATAAAGCCCACCCCGCAAGGGGTATCAGTACCACCAACAAACAGCCGATGCCGCTCCAAATGGGATGGATGTACGTGCGGGGGTTGGGCGTTTCGGGGCGTTTCATCGGGCCCGCTCCTTTTGCATGTGGGCGGCATCCTCCACCGCCTGCACGATTTTGTAGTAACCCGTGCAGCGGCACAGGTTGCCGGTCAGGGCGGTCTGGATGTCCTGGCGGCTGGGGTCAGGCTTCTCTTCCAGCAATTTGGCCGCCGACATCAGGAACCCCGGCGTGCAATAGCCGCACTGCACCGCGCCGTCATGCACGAAGGCCTCCTGAATGGGATGCAGGCGCTCGGCATGAGCCAGCCCCTCCACGGTGACGATTTCCGCCCCGTGCGCCCGCGACGCCGGCACCAGGCAACTCATCACCGCCACGCCGTCCAGATAGACGGTACACGCCCCGCATTCCCCCTCGCCGCAGCCCTCTTTGGGGCCAAACAAGCCCGCCTCATCCCGCAGGAGATGAAGCAGAGATTTCTCCTGCCCCGTAGTGAAGATGTATTCCCGCCCGTTGATGCGCGTCTTGATGGGCGTGCCCGCCTGGTGCGTGACCGCGGTTTGGAGTTGCGTGCGCTCCCAGGGGGAATCTGCCCCCCACAGGAGTACCGGTTCCCCCGGCACCCCGTCGTGTTTGCGGCGTCCCGCCAGAATCTCCAGCGCCCGAAAGACCAGCACCCGCGTCGTCTCCAGACGGTAGGCCGCCGAGGCGCGCACATCGTCAATCGGGGTAGCGGCTTCGCGGGCCAGGTCGGCGGCGGCCTGGGTGGTTTCCGGCGAAAGTGTGCGCCCTGTCAGGTAGGCCTCCGCTTTGCGGGCGTGGATGATGGTCGGTGCGACCGCTCCCAGGGTGACGGCGGCTTGCTGCACCTTATCGCCCTGCATTGTGAGCACCACCGCGGCGTTGACCACCGAGATAGCCTGCGCTCGCCGCAGCCCCAATTTGAGAAAGACCCCTTTCTGGTTGGAGCGCAGGGCCGGGAAAGCGATATCCACCAGCATTTCGTCCGGCTGCATCACCGTTCTGCGTACCCCCGTGTAGAACTCCCGCAACGGCAGGGTACGTTCCCCGCGGGTGGAGCGCAGCGTGACGCGGGCGTCCAGCGCCATCAGCGGGGTAATCGTGTCGTTGGCGGGAGAGGCGGTAATCAGGTTGCCAGCCACTGTGCCGCGGTTGCGAATCTGGGGTGA
>DRKV01000291.1 GCA_011051635.1 Chloroflexota bacterium
CTGTATTCCCATTCGGAGATATGCTTCCTTCTTCCGGCTTTCCTTTAGAGGCACGTCAATTGCTGGCTGCGGCTGCCCAAGCCTACGTCTTTGGCGGTATGAGTTCATGGAATGATTTGGCTTTGCCAAACGACCCGGAAATCATCAAGGAATACGAAGAAATTAGCACGGAACTTTACGAAGCAATCCAATTTGCAATTCTGGCGGCTTCCAATTCTTTTGCGGCTTAAGCGTTGAAATCAGCCCAACACTGGCTGGGCATTGAGTTCCTGATGTCTCCCACAATAGACCGCGTTGGCCCATACCGTCTCTTTTTCTATTCCGGCGACCGCGAGGAGCCGCCTCATGTGCATGTTGAACGAGAAGACAAGATAGCCAAATTTTGGCTCAATCCGGTCCGGGTGCAAGATAGCGGCGGTTTCCGCGCGCACGAAATCAGGCGGATACAACGTCTGGTAGAAGAGAGAGAAGGGATGATTCTGGAGCAATGGAATGAACACTTTAGCGATTGAGTTGCGTCTGGCAAAGGCGCAGAATGTGAAAGTAACCGATGATGAATTGGTCGTCGAACTGAATGACGGGCGGACAATCGCTGTGCCGTTGGTATGGTATCCAAGATTGTTGCATGGCACGCCGGAAGAGCGTGAAAAATGGCGGCTGATAGGTGATGGACAGGGGATACACTGGTCGGATTTAGACGAAGACATTAGCGTTGAGCATTTGTTAGCGGGTATCCCGTCTGGAGAGAGTCAAAAGTCATTGCAGAAGTGGCTTGCCAGCCGCAGAAAATCCGGTTCTGCATAGTGATTTTGTCGGTTTCAAACCCGCCCAACACCAGCCGCAACGGACAGCGGCTTCGCCGCCCGCTTTCGCCGTTCTGCGCCGAAAACGGATGGAGATTTCCGAGTTTTTCCAAAACTCGGAAATCTGGTTCAGAGTGTTGAAGTACCCACATCATGGAAATTCTCGGCATCGGCCCGCTGGAACTGCTCTTCTTTTTGCTCATCGCCCTGGTTTTGTTCGGCCCCAACGATATGGTCAAAGCCGGACGCACCATCGGGCGTTTTTTGCGCCGCGTCGTCACCTCGGAAGAATGGCGCGCCTTCAACGAAGGGCTACGGCAGTTGCGTTACCTCCCCAATACGCTCATGCGGGAGGCCGGTCTGGAGGGTGAAGAACTGGAAAATCTGCGCCAGACCGTCAAGGCCATCGAATCACCCCTGGCGGCCAGCAAAGAATTATTGCTGGATAGCCGGCGTCAACTCGACGGCCTCAGTCAGGCGAAGGCGCCCTCCAGGCTCACCGGCGCCCCTCCGCCCGTAGCCAACAGCGCCGCCGGGTACGGCACCTGGGCGGGACAGGCTCCCAAAGCCACTCCGCCATCTCCCGACACACAGCCCGAACCGGAAACGCCCGCAGATGATGAAGCGGCGTAGCTCTCTCCCGGCCCGAACATCGAACCCATGAAATTTCTCATCGCCCTGTGGCGCGTCCTGACTGCCCCCTTCCGCTTTCTCGTCTGGCTGGTCAAGACCCTGGCCGGTGGTCTCTACAAAGCCCGCCTCGCCGTCTGGCAGTTCTTCACCGAGGAGCCGGAAGACGCCCCCCTGCCTGAGGCTGCCGCCAAAGCCTTCTCCTCCCCGCGGGACTTGCTGCCTCATATCAACGCCCTGCGGAGGCACATCTTCCGCGCCCTGGGGGTTACGGCGCTCACCACCGCGTTCTCGTTCACCTTCGCCCGCTACATCCTGGATTGGCTGGCCGCTCCCCTGCAGGGCGGCATCAGCGTCTTGCAGGCCATCGAAGTCACCGAGCCTATCGGCGTCTTCATGCGCGTCTCGCTGCTCAGCGGCTTCGTCCTGGCCCTGCCCTACATCATCATGGAGGCCATCCTCTTCGTCGCTCCGGGGTTGAAGCGCCGCACCCGCCTCGTCCTGGTCTTCCTGGTGATGCCTATGGCGACCCTCCTGTTCGTGGCGGGGATGGCTTTCGCCTATTACGTCATGCTGCCGGTGGCGCTGCCCTTCCTGCTCAACTTCATGGGTTTCAACACCGCCCCGCGCCCGGCATCCTACATCCGCTTTGTGACCGGGGTGATGTTCTGGATTGGGACATCTTTTGAGTTCCCCCTGCTCATCGCCCTCATCGCCCGCCTGGGGTGGGTGGACGCCCGCACCCTGGCGCAACAATGGCGGCTGGCAATCGTGCTCATCGCTTTCCTGGCGGCTGCCATCACTCCCACCGTTGACCCGGTCAACATGGCGATTGTGATGGGGCCGATGATTCTGCTCTACTTCCTGAGCATCGGATTGGCCTGGCTGGTGCGCCCCTCCTCCACGGCGGAAAATGCGGAACTATCTCCGGGGAAAGGCTGAGTCTCAAAACGCATGAACACCCCTGAAACGCGTCCGTTTCCCGGCAGGGGGAGAAGACGAATCGCCTTTTGGGTGGCGCTGCTGCTCCTGGGAGTGCAATCCGCCTGTACGGGTGCTGCGCCCCCCCCTGCCCCATCCCCTCAAGTTACCCTCCCCCCCGAAGCCTACGTCACCTTTGAAGTGACCATCCCCGCCAACACGCCCGCCCAGGAGGGGGTCTCGCTGGTCGTGCTGGATGAGGTCACCGGCCTGGCGCTCAATCCCGCGCGCTACCCGATGGAAGCCCAGGACGCCACCCACTACCGGGTGGAGGTGGCCTTCCCGCTCAACACGATGGTCAAGTACCGCTACGAGCGGGAGGGGGAGATTGCGCTCCCCGAACACAACACCGACAACCGGCAGGTGCGCTACCGCCTGTTCCGCGTCCTGGGGCCGGCTACCGTGCAGGATAGCGTCTCCCGCTGGGTGGATACGCCTTTCGAGGGCCAAACCGGACGCCTGCAAGGACGGCTCATCGAGGCCGAGAGCGGCGCGCCCCTGCCCGGCATCCTCCTGACCTGCGCCGGACGCCAGACCTACACCGCCGCGGACGGCTCTTACACCCTGGAGGGGCTGCCGGTCGGGACGCATTGGCTGGTGGCCTACGCCCCCAACGGCAGGCACGAGCCTTTCCAGCAGCAGGTGGAGATTGCTCCGCAGGCCACCACCCCCGCCATCCTGACTCTGGCGAAGCGCCCGCTGGTGAACGTTACCTTTGTGGTTTCCCCTCCCGCCGATATGCCGCCCCTCCTGCCCATGCGCCTGGCGGGGAACCTTTCTACGCTGGGCAACACCTACGCCGACCTGGAGGGAGGCATCAGCACCCCGGCGCTGCGCCTGCCGCGTCTCTCGGCCCGCCCCGACGGGCGGCACACCCTCAGCCTGCAACTCCCCTCCGGGGCGGAGGTGCGCTACAAATATACTCTGGGGGATGGTTACTGGAACGCCGAACACACCGCGGCGGGGGATTTCCGGGTGCGCCGCCTGCTCGTCCCCGACCACGATGTGGAAATCGAAGACCGGGTGGAAACGTGGTACGACGGTGAGCACCCTTACCTGACCTTCGATGTGCGCGTCCCGCCGGAGACCCCGCCCGAAGAGATGGTCGCGGTGCAACTTTCCTCCTTCGGCTGGATGGAGCCGTTCCCCATGTGGGAGGTGGAAGCAAACCACTGGACGTATTTCATCTTCAGCCCCCTGGAAGGCATCACCGACCTGCACTACCGCTATTGCCGCAACGCCCAATGCGGGCTGGCCGACGCCGCCGATACCGCCGGAGAGCGTCACCAGGGGCACACGCTGGATTTACGCGCCGCCAACACCCCCGGCCCGGAGGTCGTCGCCGCCTGGCAATGGTGGGAAGGAGAACCGGCGGAGAAAACGCCGCCCTTCGGCACCACGCCCCGCCCGGCAGGTTTCGCGGCGGGGGTGGCCTTTCCTCCGGCTTACGCTCCCTCATGGCAGGCGCTCTACCCCCAGGCGCTGGAGCGCGCCCGCGGGATGCACGCCAACACGGTCATCTTCTCCCCCGCGTGGCACTTCACCCGCAATCAGCCCGCCGTTCTGGAGCCGGTTTCCGGGGTGGATGCCTCCTGGGAAGACTGGCGCGACCTGAGTTTCCAGGCTATGCGGCGCGGTTTGCAGGTAGCGCTTTACCCCCAGCCGCAGGCGGCCCTCTCCTCCGAGGCGTGGTGGCAGGCCGCGCCGCAAGACGCCGCGTGGCGCAAGGGCTGGTTCGAGATGTACCGGCGTTTCGCCCTGCATCACGCCTTGCTGGCGGAGAGCATCGGGGCGCAAAGCCTCATTCTGGGCGGGCCGTGGGTGACGCCCGCTCTGCCCGAGGCGGAAAGCGCCCCCCCGGATGCGGAGGCGCACTGGCGCGCTCTGCTGGACGAGATTCGGCTGTACTATCACGGGGAGTTGCGCTGGGCGCTGCCCTACCGTCCCGGCGACCTCTCC
>DRKV01000292.1 GCA_011051635.1 Chloroflexota bacterium
AAACTACTGGGAGTGGGGCGTATCACGTGTCAAGTATCACGTGTCACGTATCAAGTGCCAGGTGTCAGGTGTGGGACGGTTACTTGCAAACTTTCACACTTGCCACTTTCACACTTGCCACTTGCAAACTTTCGCGCCTTCTCCGTTCCCTTGAGCGGCTCAGGAGTGAACTTCCACCGGCTTCCTGCCGGGCGCGGGTTGCAGTCTGTGCCCTGCGCCTCCCTGTCGGTTTCCGCCAGTGTACTTTTCTCCGTCTCAGCCTTTGGGGGTGCTATGCAATTGTTAGGGGTAATTATCGCCAAAAGCGCGAATGTGTCAAGGAGGAATCACCCTCCCGCGGCGACGGCTTCCTCCGCCCGCGCCAGCACCTCCGAGGCCAGATGTCCCACCAGACGCATCACATCCAGGTCGTCTTCAGTAAACGGTTCACCGCTGCGCGTGTTGACCACCTCCAGCGCCCCCAGGACACGCTCCCCGGCCAGAAGAGGTATCGCCATCAACGAGCGCGTCTGAAAGGCAATGTGCCGGTCCACCAGCGGAGAGAAATCGGGGTCCAGTCGCGCATCGGCCACCAAACGCGGCCTGCGGTGTTGCAGACACCATCCCACCACCCCCTCATCCGCCGGGATGCGGTAGCCTTTCAGGATTTCGGCGTTCTCCCCCGTCACGGCGGCAAAAACCAGTTCCCCGCGCCCTTCATCCAGCAGAAGCAACGAACCATTGTCCGAATCCACCGCTTGCACGGCTGTAGCGAGCACCTTGCGTACCAGAGAAATAGCGTCAACTTCCGGGGTGATATCGGAGAGGGCGTTCAACAGGCAATTCAACGCCTGGACGGCGCGCTGCAAGCGCCGCACGGCGCTCTGTAAGCGCTCGTTCTCTTGCCGTAAACGGGCATTCTCCATTTGCAAATACTGCATTCCATCGGTCGGCAGCATAACAACCTCCTTGCGGGGGGAATTACCCGGCCCTCTCTTCGGCGGAATCGGCCTTTTCCTCCGTACATTCCGCATACACCCCGCGGTAGGCCGGAGGCAGGAGGGCTGCCAGACGGCACATGATGAGGCGCGTATTGCGCCGCAGGTCGGCATCCCGCCTCTTGCGCTCCACCGGAGGCAAACGGAACGGCTCGCCAAAGCGCACTCCCAGGCGGGGACGCCGGAAGCGCAGCCACTCGCCCCAGGCTTTTTCTGTGCCCCACACTACCGCAGGCAGGATAGGCACGTCTGCTTGCATCGCCAGAAAGGCCACCCCCGGCTTGGCCTCTATCAAAGCGCCCGTGCGGCTGCGCGTCCCTTCCGGGGCGATGCCGATAATCCAGCCCCGGCGGAGCAAATCCCGCGCCTGCCGCAAAGCAGCCGCGTCGGGGTTGTGGCGGTCAATCCAGATGCCATCGGCCTGCTCCACAAACCAACGGAAGATAGGGTTACGACGGTGCTTCTTGGCGGCCAGGGCGGTGACATCCGGGCGCGGGACGAGATGAAACACGAGGGGCGCATCCAGCACGCTGAGATGATTGACCGTCAATAAGCATGCTCCCTCTGCAGGGATGTTTTCCACCCCTTCCACCTGGAGATGGGTGAACAGGCGGAAGAATATCGCCAACAAATGGCGCAGTAATGTACGCACTCTTCTATGCACTCCTTGCGATGCGCGCGGGCTGTCTACGGGCAAAGTACACTTGCAGTATAATCTAATCCAGGATGAAACTCAATAAGACAAAAGGGCGATTGCTCTTTGGAACGATTGCGGGTACGCTAGGGATATTGGCGGTACTCCTGACGGGATGCCGGGCGCCTCAGGGAACAGCACCCCGCCCCACCCCCGCGGCTGCTTCCGTTACTCCAAAGGCTCCGCTCCCCCCCACGAATACGCCTCTCCCTCCCACCCCGACGAGCGAGCCGCTGGCCGCTGTCGTCAACGGGGAGGGCATCTCCCTGGCAGCATATCAAGCCGAATACGCCCGTTATCAGGCTGCCCGTCAACTGCTGGATGGGCAGGCGGCACCCGAGGAGCAGGCCGCCTCCCAGGCCCTTTCGGAACTCATCACCCAGACTTTGTTGGCGCAGGCCGCCGCCGCAGAGGGTTACACTCCCGATGAAGACGCCCTGGAAACCCGCCTGGAAGCAATGCGCGCCGCCCTGGGAGACGGCTGGACGGACTGGTTGCAGGCAAACGCTTACAGCGAAGAGACGCTGCGCAACGACTTGCGCCGCCAGATGGCCGCCGCATGGATGCGCGACCGGGTCATCGCTGCCGTTCCTGAAACGATGTTGCAAGTCCATGCCCGCCAGATTCTGCTATATAATCCCGATGATGCCCAAAAGGTCTACGCCAATTTGCAGAACGGCACAGATTTTGCAACGCTGGCGGCGCAATACGACCCCGTTTCCCGCGGCGACCTGGGATGGTTCCCTCGCGGCTATCTGTTTGTCCCGGCGGTAGAAGAGGCTGCCTTCGCCCTGCAGCCCGGCGAATACAGCGAAATTATCGAGAGTGACCTGGGCTACCATATCGTGCAAACCATCGAGCGCC
>DRKV01000293.1 GCA_011051635.1 Chloroflexota bacterium
GAGCAAATCGGAGGTGAAACTGGTGCCGAAATCCTGGGGCGGGTTGCCGGAGAGAGCCGCGTAAACCGCCTGCGAAAGGAGCGCGGCGCTCACGCCCAGCACGCCCCAGAGAGCAGGCTGCGCCAGATAGCGCCACCAGGGAGTCTCGTCCTGGGGAATCTCCAGCAGGTAGAGCAGGGCGGCCAGCATCGCCGGAACAGGGAACCAGTTGACCCGGCTGATGCCCGCCCACAAGGAGGCCGCCAGCACCACCGCCAGGGTGCGCTTCGGACGGCGCACATCCACGCCCCAGACCACCAGGATAACCATGACCGCCAGGTGGTAGTACACCGGCGCTTGCAGCAAGAAGAGTACCGCACCCCAGAAAAATGTCCACCGCGTCCAGCGCGAGTCAAGACGCAGGCGGCGCGTCACCGCCCAGCCGCTCAGCAAACTCGAGAGAATCCACAAAAAGTTCTGCCAGGTGCGGTGCGCCCACAAGGGCGCGTGGAACAGGAAGGGGACGGATTGCAGCAAATAGCGGCTGGGATGCAGGGCAGGCCACGGAGCGCGAAAGCCGTATAGCCGGGGGGAGAAGAACAGCGAGGCGTAGTAGTAGCGGCTGGTCTCCGACCATCCCAACGAGAGGGGATAGGTTGAAGCGGGCAAGTACCAGGCCAGGGCATAGGCCGCCGCCTGATACGCCAGCACGCCCGCCAGCATCCCCCCCAGAGATTGTCGCGGCCAGCCGGCCTGTAACCAAACGACCCCCAAAGCGGCGCCCATCCAGAGCAGCGCCAGCCGGGAAGGGATGTCGGCGAAGTACGTCCCGTAGACAGGGTGCCGCGCCAGCAGGAAGAGAGCGAAGGGATAAACGCCCGCCCACAGCGCGCCCCCCCAGCGGGTACGCCGGGCCACAGACCGCAATACATCCAGCCGAGGGAGATTGGCGCGCAGCGCCCGATACCACACCACCAGCAAGACCGCCGTCACGAATGCGCCCAGTGCAACAGCCGATTGCCAGCGGCGGGAGGTCGCCCACACGTCCAGCGCTCGCGCCTGCTGCCACAAATGCAAGGACAGAAACGCGCTTGCCACAGCCCAGAAGAACAAAATGAGACGGGAAGGTTTAGTCATCGCTTGCATCGGCACACACTACCTGCCACTTGATACTTGACACGTGACACGTGGTACGTGACACATGATACTCACTTCCGCATGGCAAGAATCTCCGGCAGCCAGAACGCTCCCGGCAGGGTGGCGCTCACCATCAGCACGCGGGTGACGACGGCCAGGGCGGCAGCCTGCTCCACGCTGCTCCCCAGGAAGGTGTAGAGAGCGGTGATGAGTACCTCCCGCACCCCGTAACCGTTGACCGAAACCGGCAGCAGGGTCAGAAAATAGGTAATCACCGAAGCGCCGATGACATGATGCAACCCAACCTGCATGTGCAAGCCGCGGGCTACCAGCCACAGTCCAAAAAACGGCGGGAAGGCGGAAAGAAAACCCACTCCGGCGGCCTGCAAAAAATCCGTCGGGCGGCGGAACCACAGGGTCAGCGCCTCCCAGCCGCGGCGCAGGGTCTCCCGCACCTTCGGAGGGAGGAAAGCAGATACTACGGGAGCGGCATCTCCCCGAAAAATGTCCATCAACAGCGGCCCGAAGAGCGCTACCGCAATGGGAGAGAGCAAGAACATGGCGAACATCTTCAGTAGGCGGTCTACCACCAGCGAGAGCAATCCCGCCCCCTTGCGGTCGGTGAAGCGCAGCAAACTCAGGTAGCGCACCGTATCGCCCCCCACCGTGGAGGGCAGGAAGTTGGAGGCAAACGCGCCCAGCAAAACCACCTTGACCGCCGTCGGGTAAGGCAGGCGAATGTCCGCCAAACGGAGCACCATCCACCAGCGCCAGGCGTTGCCCAACTGCGCCCCCAGGTAACACCCCAGCGCCAGGGCAGGAACCCACAACGGGACGCGACGAACATTCTCCCACACCGTCGCCCAATCCTGCCGCGCCAGGAGGAGGACGAACAGCCCCAGCGAGAGCAGCGTCCCCACCCATTGCAGGGCGCGCTTGCGGGAAAAAGCAAAGGAACGTTTCGTGGTATTATCCATCGTCAAGGAACCAGCCCATCCATACAAGACCGACTTATGCGTAAACCTAACTTCTTCATCGCCGGCGCGCCGCGCTGCGGCACTACCGCCCTGTACACCTATCTCTCGCAACATCCGGCCATCTTCATGCCGGAAGTCAAGGAACTGAACTACTTTGCTACCGATTTCCCTAACGTGCAAAAAGTGACCTTCCGCTCGGAGGCCGACTATCTCCGCATGTTCGCTTCCGCACAGGAACATCACCTGGCATTGGGGGAGGCATCGCCCTTCTACCTGTATTCGCGGACGGCCTTCGAAAACCTTTTCGCCTTCCAGCCGCAGGCCAAAATCATCCTCAGCCTGCGCAATCCGGTGGATTTCGTCCACTCGTACCACCGGCTCAACCTCAGCCTGCTACGCGAAGACCAGCCCGACCTGTTGCGCGCCTGGGAACTGCAAGCGGCCCGCAAGCGGGGGGAGGCCATTCCTCCCAGCGCCCGCCACCCCGAACTCCTGATGTACGGGGAACTCGGCCAGTACAGCCGTTACGTGGAGCGTTTGCTGGCGATTTTCCCGCGGCAGCAGGTAAAAATCATCCTGTTCGACGACTTGCAGGCCGATACCCGCGCCGTGTACGAGGAAATTCTGGCCTTTGTGGGCGTTCCCTCGGACGGACGCACCGTCTTCCCGCGGGTCAACGCCAGTTTCGAGAACAAATCCCGCCTGCTGGCGCAGATTTTCCACCCGCCGCAGCCGGTGTACCGCGCCTTCATGGGGGTGATTTCGCTTTTCGGGGTACGCTTCACCCGCCTGGTCTCGGTGGTGTACAACCGCCTGGAACGCCTGAACACCCGCACCGCGCAGCGTCAAGCGCTCCCGCCCGAAGTACGCCGCCGCTTACAGGAGCACTTCGCCCCGGACATCCAGCGCCTCTCGACTCTCATCGGGCGAGATTTGCACATGTGGCTGAAGGAACCGCCACCTCACGGAAAGGCCTCCACCACATCCTGAGGGGCAAGCAGCCCCTGCAACACCTCCTCGTAAGCCAGGGCGATGTTGCGTAAGTCGAAACGCCGCGCCAGGCCGAGGCTGGCCCTCCGAAAGGCCAGCAACTTCTCCGGGGCGGTCAACAGGCCGCGCAGGGCATCGGCGAAAGCGCCCTCATCATCCACCGGGCAGAGGTGACCGTTGACGCCGTCCTCCACCAAGTCGGCAAAGCCGCCGATGTCCGAGACGACCAGCGCCAGCCCCTCGGAGAGAGCCTGCACCCCGACTACCGGCAGCCCCTCGGAGAGAGAGGGCATCAGCAGGATGTCGGCCTGGCGCATGTATTCCAGCACCTCATCGGGGGAAACCCAGCCCGGCATGGCGACGCGTTCCCGCAGCCCCAGACGCGCAATCTCGGCCTCCACTTCGGGGCGCTGCGGCCCGTCGCCCACCACTGTGGCCTTCCAGGGCAGGTCGCGCACCCGCCCCAAAATACGCACCAGGCCGGGGACGTTCTTCTGCGGGCTGAGCCGCCCGGCAAACAGGATGCGCGGCGGGCTTCCGACGCGAATCTCTGCATCGGGCGCATCCGTAAGGTCAACCCCGTTGGGGATAATTTGTGCCTGCACACCATAGTGCTTCTGCGCCAGGTCGCGGGTGAAGGCGCTGACCGCTACCACGTGCGCCGCCCTGCGCCAGATGGGAACGGTGAAAGGGAAGACCCAGCGGAACCAGCGGTCGGTCTTCTCCGGTACGCCGCCGGGGACATCGCCCAGGTGGGCGGTGAGCAGGTAGGGCAGGCCGCTCAGGCGCGCGAGGGCATACGCCGCCGCCCCGGAAGGCACCGCAAAATGGGTATGGAGCACATCCGGCTGCCAGCGGCGGATAATCCGCATCCCGGCGGGGATAGCGGCGAGGACGTAGCCCAGCATGGC
>DRKV01000294.1 GCA_011051635.1 Chloroflexota bacterium
AATCCACACCAGCCCGTTGATGGTCTGCCGTCCGTACAGGATGGTGACCCTCTCTGCGGGGCGCAAAGCGCCAATCACGGGGCCAGCGGGGGATTGACGCATATACAAACCGGGGAAGGTAGCGCTGGCGGCGCGGGCATCCACCGGTGTGGGCGTCCTGGTCGGGGTCCTGGTCGGGGTGCGGGTGGCCGTGGCGGTGGGCGTCTCGGTAGGGGTGCGGGTGGCCGTGGGCGTGCGCGTGGCCGTTGGGGTCGGGGTGGGGCTGGGACCGGGGGTGTTCGTCGCCGTCGGGGTCGGCGTGGATGTCGGAGTGGGAGGCACGGCGGGGTCAAGGCGCTCCACCAGAATCTGGTTGAAGGCCATCCCGATTTGAACGGAACCCCGCAGAGCGCTCAGGTCGCTCAAAATGGCGTTTTGCAGGGCGCGGGTCTCTTCGTAACGCAATTCGTGGTCGGAGCGGACGGTGATATTCAGTTGGAGAGCATCGTTCTGGCGGCTGTATTCCACGTCCACCAGTTCCACGCCGCGCACAGAAGGGATGGCCGCGGCAACAGCCTGCCGGATGAGGTGGTCTTGCGTGCCTTGCTGGAAGGCCTCGTAAGCCAGGTAAGTGAGCGGCAGGAGCAGGAAAAGGGTCAGGATGGCGGAGATACGCAGGTTGCGGCGCGATTGGTCGGCCCCGCTTGCGCCGGCGCGAAAGCCCAGGGTGACGAAGACCAGCATGGAGGCAAAGGCAATCGCCACCAGGTTGGTCAGGTACAACAGGGTGGCTCCCCCGGCAACGCGCCACTCGCCGAGGGCCAGGCCAATGCCTATCGTGCAGACAGGCGGCATCAAGGCGGTAGCAATTGCCACGCCCGGCAAGGCGGCGGAGATTTCCGGCTGCGCCAGGGCGAAGGCCGCCGCCAGGCCCCCGGCCAGGGCAATCATCAGGTCAACCGGGGAGGGCTGGGTGCGGGCCAGGATTTCCCGCGGCAGGATGTCCCCCAGGGCGATGATGGGAAGGCGGGTGTTCAGCCAGGTGAAGAGTACGGCCAGCAATACCGCCATCGCCGTGCCGCGCAACAGGGCGGTGATGGAATCCTTCAGAAGCACCTCGTCCCCGGTGATGGAGGCCAGTCCCAGCCCGATGACGGGCGACATGAGGGGGGCGACCAGCATAGCCCCGATGATGACCGCCGCCGAATTGGTCAACAGCCCCAGGGTGGCGATGATGCTGGAAAGCACTACCAGCACGAAGTAATCGAAATCCGGCCTGGAGGAGCGGCGCAGCAGAGCCTGCACCTCCCCGCGGCGTTTGGGGGGCAGCGGGGGGAGAATTTTTCTCCACAGGTACAGCAAGCGGATGCGCAGGGAGGGGGACATGAGGGGGGTGTTGGGGAGTTAGGAAGTTAGGGGGCTAGGGAGTTAGGGGATAGGAGGTTAGGGGTTGCAGAGTTGGGAGTTGCGCCTAATCCCAAATCCCCAGTTTCTAATCCCTGATTAGGACGTCAGGGCGGAGCGGAAGGCGGCAACCGTTTTCTGGATGGCGGCGTCGTCAATCCAGTAGTGGGTCACGAGACGAAGGCGACGGGCATCCAGCGGGCCGACGAGGATGCTCTCCTTCTCCAATCGGTCGGCTATTGCAAAGGCAGAGATGGGCACGTCGTCCGTCAAGGCCAGATAGACCATGTTGGTGAGAGGCATCCCCTTGTTCAGGACGAGGCCGGGGACGGAAACCAATCCTTCGGCCAGGAGGCGCGCCCGGCGGTGGTCTTCCTCCAGGCGGAGGCTCATCTTCTCCAGGGCAATCATCCCGGCGGCGGCGAGGACGCCGGCCTGACGCATTCCGCCACCCAGTTGTTTGCGAATGCGCCGCGCCCCCCGGATGAACTCCGCTGAACCGCACAGCACGGAACCCACCGGGGCACACAGCCCTTTGCTGAGGCAAAAAGTAACCGAATCGACCGGCGCGGCGAGGTCTGCGGCGGATACGCCCAGCGCGGCAGCAGCGTTGAAGAGCCGCGCCCCGTCCAGATGAACAGCCATCTTGTGCTGATGGGCAATTTCAGCGGCGGCGCGAGTGTATTCCACACTCAAAGGGACGCCACCGCAGTCGTTGTGGGTGTTTTCCAGGCACAACAGACGGGTGACGGGATGGTGGATATCCTCGGTGCGGATGGCGGCGCGGATGTCTTCCAGTGCCAGTGTTCCGTCGGGCTGGTTGGGTATCTGGCAGGAGTGCACGCCTCCCAGGGCGGAGATTCCGCCGGCCTCATGCAGGAAGGTATGCGACTGTGTGCCGAGGATGACTTCATCGCCGCGCCCACAATGTGCCAGCACAGCGGCCAGGTTGCCCATCGTGCCGGAGGGGACGAAAAGGCCGGTTTCCTTGCCGGTCATCTCAGCGGCCAGGGCTTCCAGGGCATTGACGGTGGGGTCTTCGCCGTACACGTCGTCGCCGACGGATGCACGGGCCATCGCCTCCCGCATTTCGGGGGTGGGATGGGTTACGGTATCGGAGCGGAGGTCAATGGGGAACATGGGGAGGAAGGTGAATGGGGGTTGTGGAGTTAGGAGACCAGGAGTTGTGAGGGTAGGGGTGGCATGCAGTGGATGGTGGAGTTGCGAGGGTAGGGGGGAGAATCTGTGGGGTTAGAAAGTTGCGCCCAATCCCGGGTACCTTGTCCCAAATCCCCAATCCCTGCAAACTTGCCCACTTTCACACTTTTTCACCCCAGTCCATCCAACACAGCCTGCAAATCCGGGGGGAGGGGGGCTTCGAAGGTGCGGGGGGCGTCTTCGCCGGGGAGGGTGAGGCGCAGGCGAAAGGCGTGCAGGAAGTGACGCTTCAGCGGCAGGGTTGGTTTGCGCCGTCCGTAAACCGCATCGCCCGCTACGGGGCAGCCGAGAAAGGCCAGGTGGACGCGTATCTGGTGGGTGCGCCCGGTGAGGATGCGCACTTCCAGCAGGGAGTGGTCGGCGAAGCGCTGCAGGGTGCGATATTCGCTCAGGGCCGCCCGCCCCTTGTGCTCCGGGACGACGGCCATGCGCTTGCGGTGGGATGGGTCGCGCCCGATGGGAGCCTCGATGCGTCCCTCCGGCGTGGGCGGATGCCCGTCGGTGAGCGCCAGGTAGGTTTTGCGGGCCTGCCGCAAGCGGAATTGCTCTTGCAGAAAACGATGGGCGCGGTCGTTCTTCGCCAGAATGATGAGACCGGAGGTGTCTTTATCCAGGCGGTGTACCAGGCCGGGGCGCTTCTCGCCGCCTACGCCCTCCATCTCCGGGGCATGCGCCAGGGCAGCCTGCACCAGCGTCCCGGTGGCGTGCCCGGCGGCAGGGTGTACCACCATTCCGGCTGGTTTGTTGACTACCAGTACGGCGTCGTTCTCGAAGATAACCTCCAGGGGGATGTCTTCCGGCTGAAGACGCCCTGCCTGCGGGAGAGGAATGTGAATCTCGACCCTCTCGCCGCCGGAGAGGAGCATCCCCGTTTTGCGGGGCGGCACGCCATCCACGCGGACGCGACCCTGCTTGATGAGGCGCTGCGCCTGAGCGCGGGAGAGTTCGGGGAGGCTGTCCCCCAGAAAGCGGTCTAACCTTTGGGGGTGGTCTCCTTTAAAATGCAGAGTGACGCGCCGCTCATCCATGCAGGGGATTGCCTTCTTCGGGGAGGCTGCTTCCCTCGGGGGAGCCTGTTTCCGCTTCTTCCGGAGGGGATTCCACATCTTCTTTTTG
>DRKV01000295.1 GCA_011051635.1 Chloroflexota bacterium
CACAGCATGGCAATCGCCACCACGATAGCCCACAGGCGGTCCGCTCCCACCGTAGCCCCCAAAATGTTGATGGGCTGGGAGGGGATGAAAGGCGGGAAGGCCCGCGGCTGGTTGCCCCAGATGGTGCTGACGATGGCGCGCAACAGGCTGCTCAGCCCGATGGTGACCATGATGACCGAGATGATGGGTTCCCCGATGAGCGGGCGCAGCACGAGGCGCTCCACCACGACCCCCAGGGCGATGGAGACCAGCAGGGTGAACACCAGCGCCAGCGGCCACACCAGCCCGAACTGGGCAATCATGGCGTAGGTCACGTAAGCCCCGATGAGCAGGAATTCGCCCTGCGCGAAGTTGATGATGTCGCTGGACTTGTAAATCAGCACAAACCCCAGCGCCGCCAGCGCCAAAATAGCGCCGTTGGTCAGGCCGGTAAGGGTGAGTTGGATGAAGAGGTCCATGGGGGGTGCGGGTTAGGAGTTAGGGGGTAGGAGTTGCGGGTTAGGGAGTTAGGGGTTGCGGGGTGGGTGAGGTGGTGAGGTGATGGGGTGGGGAGATGATGAGATGGCGGGATGGGGAGATGATGAGGTGATGAGGCGACGAGGTCGCGGATTGGGGCCAGATTAGCCCCAATCCCTACTCACTCAATCACCCAATCACCTACTCACCCAATCACCAACTTTCACACTTCCATACTTTCAATATGCAATCGGGTCTGGAGGGTGGCCGTGCGCCCGTCCTGGTAGGTGATGACCGTTTCCACGTCCACGTGGTCGTTGTGGCTGTAGAGCGCCGAAATCAGGTCATCGTAACGCTGGGCAATCAGGCGGCGGCGCACCTTGCGGGTGCGGGTCAATTCGGCATCGTCGGCGTCCAGTTCCTTGTGCAGGAGCAGGAAGCGGCGAATGCGGGCCGCGGGCGGCAGGTCGGCGTTGGCCTGCTCCACGTGCTTGCGTACCAGCGTGTACACTTCCGCTTTCTGCGAAAGGTCGGTGTAGGTGGTGTAAGCCAGTTGATTGTTCTCGGCCCACTTGCCCACGTTGGCAAAATCGATGTTGACGAAGGCCGCCACGAAAGGCCAGTCGCCGCCAAAGACCACCGCCTCCTTGATGTAGGGACTGAACTTGAGTTTGTTCTCGATGAACTGCGGGCTGAATTTGGTGCCGTCGTGGAGGGTCATCACGTCTTTGGCGCGGTCAATCACAATCAGATGCCCGTCCTCGTCGAAGTAGCCCGCGTCGCCGGAGTGCAGCCAGCCCTCCTCATCCAGCGTCTCGGCGGTGGCCTCCGGGTTGCGGTAGTACCCCTGCATCACGGCGGGAGAGCGCACCAGAATTTCGCCGTTTTCCGCAATTTTGATTTCCGTCTCCGGGATGGGCGTGCCCACCGTCTGGAATTTGATGTCGCCGTCCCGATGCACCACCGAGATACCACTGACCTCCGTCTGCCCGTAGATTTGCTTCAGGTTGACTCCCAGGGCGTGGAAGAAACGGAAGACATCCGGCCCCAGGGCAGCCCCGCCGGTGTACGCCCGTTTGAGACGCCGCAGTCCCAGATGGTCTTTTATCATTTGGAAGACCGTCCAATCGGCCAGGAAGTAGCGGAACTTCAGCCCCGCGGAGGGTTCTTCCTTGCGGAAGCGGACATCCGCCATCTCGTAGCCAATCGGCATCGCCCAATTGTAGAACGCCTGCTTCAGGCGGGTGGTATCTTCGATTTTGACCTGCACCTGGCTGACCAGATTCTCCCAGATGCGCGGCGGGCTGAACATCACCTGCGGGCCGATTTCCCGGATGTCGTGCTGCACGGTCTCCGGCTCTTCGGGGAAGTTGACTTTGAACCCGACCTGCAAGCCGCAGGCCAGCGCCATCATCTGCTCTCCAATCCAGGCCAGGGGCAAAAACGAGACGAACTCATCCTCCGGCGAGAGAGGGTCAACCTGCATCAGGTTGCGTCCCATGCTGAGCAGGTTCCCGTGAGTCAGCATGGCGAGTTTGGGGTTGCCGGTCGTCCCCGAGGTAGTGGAGAGAATCGCCAGGTCGCTGCTCTTGCCCTCCGCCAGACGCGCTTCCCACCAGCCGGAGTGTTCCTCATCGTACTTGCCTCCCAGCGCCTCCACATCCGGGAAGTACATGAGGAAATCCTCGGTGTAGTTGCGCAGCCCTTTGGGGTCGTAATAAATCACTTTGCGCACGCCCTTCAGTTGGGGCCACATCTCCAGGATTTTGTCCACCTGTTCCTGGTCTTCCACCACGACGAAGGAGACATCCGCATGGTTGAAGATGTAAATCATCTCCTTGACCACGGAGTCCTGGTAAATACCGATGGATTTGGCTCCCACCGACTGGGCGGCCAACTCGGCAATCACCCATTCGGGGCGGTTGTCACCGATGATGGCGATGGTTTCATCCGGCTGCAACCCCAGGCTGACCAGCCCCAGCGAAAAATCCTTGACGTGCTGGAGGTACTGTCGCCAGGTGATGGCTTGCCAGATACCGTAGATACGTTCCCGCAGAGCGATGCGGTCGGGGGTCTTGGATGCGTGTTCTTGCAGAAATTGGGGCAGGGTTTCCGCCATACAGTCTCCTCGGAAACGAATTACTTGCGGGTAAAGGCGCTCTGGTCTTCGCCCAGGTAAGCCTGGATGACACGGGGGTTCTGGCGCACCTCGTCCGGGGTGCCCTCGCCGATTTTCTGTCCGAAGTTGAGCACCACGATGCGGTCGCTGATGTCCATCACCACCCCCATGTCGTGTTCGATGAGCACGATGGTCACGCCGTGTTCCTCATTGACGTCCAGAATGAAGCGTGCCATGTCTTCTTTTTCTTCGGTGTTCATGCCCGCCATAGGTTCATCCAGCAACAGGACGGCGGGCTTCATCGCCAGGGCGCGTCCCATCTCGACTCGTTTTTGTAAACCATAAGGGAGTTCTCCTACCGGCTTTTCGCGAATGGCCTCGATTTCCAGCAGGTCAATGATGTCTTCCACAAAGCGGCGGAATTCGATTTGTTCGCGCTCCGCCGGCCCCCAGTAAAGCAGGGACGGCAGCAAGCCGGTGTGCATGTGGATGTGCGCCCCGGCCATCAGGTTGTTCAGCACCGTCATGTGCCGGAATAACTCGATGTTCTGAAACGAGCGGGCAATCCCCAGACGTGCAATCTGGTGTGGACGCAGGCGGGTGATGTCGTGTTGTTTGCCGTCTCCGGTGTGATAGACGATGTGCCCTTGCTGAGGATGGTACAGCCCGCTGATGCAGTTGAGCAGACTGGTCTTCCCCGCCCCGTTGGGGCCGATGACAGCCAAAATTTCGCTTTGATGCAGGGAAAGGCTCACATTGAGCAAGGCGGTTACTCCCCCAAAACTGAGCGTGACGCTTTGCACCTCAAGTTGCACATCCCCGGGATTGAGTTGCGTGGTGTTGAGTTGATGGGTAAAACCGCGTAGCATAGGCGCTCCTTGCTGTCTGAACGATGGGGGCATGATAGCAAGGACGCGCTACTGAAGCGTTAACGAGTGCGTTAACGGCGGAATTTGGGAGTGCGGCGTCTCGATGCCGCTTTCCTTTTGGCGGGGTGCAAGCAAATCCTGGAGATGCGTTTCGGTCCCGGCGACTGGCCCCCTTGCGGGGATGCTGCGCGAAAGTCGCGGCAACAGTTGCAAAACCTGCCTCCGCAGGTTGGATTCCAACCGCCACTTCGCGGGCGGCTTCGCAGATGTTGGTGCAGCTTCAACTGCCGTCTTCTACCGGATTCGGCCCCCGTAACGGCATATCCAGAATGACCGCCGCGCCGGTGCGCTCTCCCCCCGGCTGCCCCTGGGCGGCCTGCAACTCGTCAGACATTCCCAATTCCTCGAAGATGGTCGTCGCCCGGAAGTGGCAATCCACCGCCCAGGCCATCTGCCCGGCGCGGTCGTAGAGACGGCGCAGCGCCAGATAGGTGCGCGCCAGTTCCGGGCGGGCGCGCACTTCCCGCAACGTCTGCATAGATTCAATCAGGAGCGCCTCCACCTGCATCCAGTCGGGGTGAGGCTGCCGGGACAGGATTTCCGCCAGAAGGCGGGCCGAGACGCCCGCAGCCCAGCGGTTGCCGGCCTGCCGGGTAACATCCAGAGCGTATTCCGCCTGAGAGCGGGCTGCCCCCAGTTGCCCATCGAGCAGGAGAGCGTGCGCCAGGAACATCATCGGCAGGTAGGCGAAGACGCGGTACTTCGTGCGCTGCGCCCACTGCACGGCGGGGATGAGCCGCCGCAACCCTTCGGCGGGCTGTCCCGATTGTGCCAGGGCGTGGCCGCGCAGCCCCAAAAGCATGAACCCCAGCGGGGTAAATTCGCCTTCCTGCTCCAGGGGGTCGGGGGTTTCCTCCAAGAGGCGCAGGCAGGTGTTCCAATCGTGGTATTCCGCATGTACGAAAGCGTGTTGCATCAGGGCAAAAACGTGGATGTTCTGCCCGCTGCCAAAAGAACCGCTTTCCAACGGCGCAAAACGCTTGGCCAGGGCGACGCCTCGCTGAGCGACATCATGGCCGCGTTGCCACGACCCCACCCGGGCGTAGGCCACCCCCAGGTAGCCCAGGACGATGGGCAGGTCGGGCGGGGGGAGCGTCTCGGCCTCTGTCATGTTGACGTAGCGTACTAGGTAGGCGATGGCGTCGTCGAAAGCCGATTGCGCAATCCCCACACGCCCCAGCATCCGCAGGGCAGCCCGCAGCAAGGCAGGGTCCTGCAACTCCTCTCCCACCCGCAGGGCGCGGCGGGCGTAATCTCCGGCGGGGCCGGTCTCCCCCAACAGCCAAAGCATCTGCGCCATGCGCCGAAAGACGCGTCCCTGCCGGGCTTCATCCCTGGCTTGCTGCGCCAGCCCCTCCGTCTGGCGCAAAATCTCAAGGGCGCGGGGCATATCCCCGCTGAAGGCGTAGGCCTGCGCCAGTTGCAGATTGAGGTCTATGCGCTCCTGCCGGCGGGTGGGGCCGGGCATCTTCCCCAGCAGACGGACAGCCTGCAAACCGAATTGCCGCGCCTCGCGGTACGAGCGCACCTGCAAAGCCTGTTCCCCGGCGCGGGTCAAGTAGGGCAGCGCCAGCAGGGGGCGGTCGCTGCGGGCGTAGTGGTAGGCCAGGGTATGCACGTCCACGGGAGGGACGACCCGCTCCAGGGCGTCGGCGATGCGCCGGTGGACGTACTGGCGGCGCGCCTGGCTCAACCCTGCATAAGCCACCTGCCGGATTTTGTCGTGGACGAAGTCGTAGCCCGCCTCGGTTTCGCGCATCAGGCCGCGCTGCACCCAGGTTTCCAGCGCCTGGATGAGAGCCTCTTCTTCCGCCTGGGTGACATCGGCCAGGAGAGCGAAAGTGGTCTCGCGCCCGATGGCTGCCGCCACCGAAAGCCACTCGCGGCTTTTGGGGGGCAGCCGGTCCAGACGGGATTCGATGACCCGCTGGATAGCGGGCGGCAGCCCGGAGAAGACCGGCTCCCCTTCCAGGCGGATTTGCCCCCCCAGGGGATGGCTGCCCTCTGCAAGGGCGCGGGCCGTCTCAATCACGAAAAAGGGGTTCCCCTCGGTTTCCTGGTACAGACGTTCCAGCAGGGCCGCCTCCCGCTGGTCGGGGGGCAGCAGGTATCCGGCCAGTTCGGTGGTCTCCGGGCGGCTGAGACGCGGCAGAATAATTTCCTCCACCAGGTCGTTGCGCTGCAAGGTCTTCAAGAAACGGCGGCGCTCGTCGCTCAGGTCTTCCCGGCGGCACAAGCCGAAAACCAGGATGGGGTAGCGAGGGACGCGCTGCGCCAGCCCGGCCAACCAGTCCCAGGTCTGGCTGTCGGCCCAGTGGAGGTTGTCCAGCACCAGGGCGACCGGGGCAGGCTGCAATTGCAGAAAGAAAGTGACCAGGGCATCCAGGAGGAGCGCCGCCCCCTCGGATGCCGCGGCCTCCGAGGGCTGGGCGTAAGGCAGACGGGCGCGCAGTTCCGGCATCATCCCCGCCAGGAGGGTGAGCCAGGGAGGGGGTGTGTGCAGGACGGCGGGCGGCAGGTGGGATGCGGCCTGGGCCAGCAGGCGGCGCACCGGCGCGTAGGGGGTGATGGCTTCCAGTTCGTTGGCCGAGGTTTGCAGCACCGTGCCGGAGGCGTGCCGAAGGAGGGCCTCCTGCATCAGGCGGGTCTTGCCGATGCCGGCCTCGCCGGTCAAAAGGAGGAAATTTCCGCGTCCGGTGGAGGCTTCGGCAAAGGCGGCCTCCAATTTTTGGAGTTCGGCGGTGCGCCCGCAAAGAGGAATCTCGGCGGGAGGGGGTGCACCGCGCCGCGGCGAGGGCGGAGGGAAGATGGTTCCCTTTTCCGTATCGCGGATGCGCTCGTAGAGAGCCTGTGTCTCCGCCGATGGTTCGGCCCGCAGTTCCTCGTCCAGCACTTCGCACAGGTGGTGGTAGTGTTGAGCCGCCTGGTGGTGCTGCCCCAGACCGAGGTGCGCCAGCATCACCGTGCGATGGGCGGCTTCGTCCAGGGGTTCGCTTTCCAGCCACAAATGGGCGTAGCGCAGCGCCCGGGGAAAGTTGCGGCTTTGGAGATGCGCCTGGGCGACGCGTTCCAGGCTTTCCAGATAATGTCCCCGCCACCGCTGCCGCGGCGTCTCACACCACTCGTCGTAAAGGTCGGCCAGCAGGTCGCCGGTGTAGAGCAGCAGGGCCTCTTCCACCTCCGCCAGGGAGGCTTCGGGACGCGTGCCGAGGGCAAAGGCTTCCACATCCACCCACAAGGGGACATCCGGGAGGAGGGCAACGGTGGAACCGTCGGTGAAGAGTAGTTCGTCGGGG
>DRKV01000296.1 GCA_011051635.1 Chloroflexota bacterium
CCACAGTTTCGGGGATGCTCTCGTCCAGGAGGGTTTTGAACTCGTCCAGCGTGGGCTGGGCATCGGCCAGGGCGTCGGCGCTGGTGGAGAGGGCGCGGTTGACCTCGGTCAGGTTGGCGGAGGCGACCGCCAGCCCATCCTGTGTCAGGGTGATGGTGTCGTTCAGGGTTTGGAGGGTCTCGCGGGCTGCGGCGAGACCTTGGTTTCCCCAGGCCAGGGCGAGGGGACGGGCCTTTTGCACGACGAAGATGCCAGCGGCGCTCAGGGCGATTCCGCCCAGGGCGGTGAGGACAAGGATGACGGCTATCAGACGGGGGATGTATCGGTTCATGTTTACACAGATGGGTTGAAAATTTGTCACGCCAGGTTGCTCCGCTAACAAAACGCGCCGCTATGTTCTTCGGCTCTGTGCGGATTTACGGGGCAGGGCGACGAGACTTCCAAGATTTTAGCGGTGTGTTCCCTGCGCCGCGCAACTTGTGCCGAAATCTCGGAAGTCTTACCCCGCAATTCCGGGGCGACCCTGTTTTCTCACGCGGACTCACGGGGAACACAGGGTATCTTTGATAAAACGCCGTGCGCTCTGTGTCCCCGTGCGAGAATCGGGACGGGGTTACACCCAATTGTACCTGCTTCCGCCGCGAGGGAGGGTATAATGAGCGCCTGAATCCCTTTTGCTGGAGGCAAGATGCATATTCTGGTAACCAACGATGACGGCGTGGCTGCGCCGGGACTGCTGGCGCTGGTACAGGCTTTGCGCCCGCTGGGAAAGGTCAGCGTGGTAGCCCCTGACCGCAACTGGTCGGCTTCGGGGCACGTGAAGACTCTCCACCGCCCGCTGCGCGCCAGGGAAGTCACCCTGGCGGATGGAACCCCCGCCCTGGCGAGCGACGGCGCGCCCTCCGACTGCGTGGCGCTGGCCCTGCTGGGGCTGCTGCCCGACAAGGTGGACGTGGTTGTATCGGGCATCAACCCCAACGCCAATATCGGGCATGACGTGACCTACTCCGGGACGGTCACGGCGGCGATGGAAGCGGTCATCTGGGGGGTGCCGGGGGTGGCGGTCTCGCTGGATTCGCCGAAGGACCACCAGGGAGCGCTGGATGTGCGCGATAACTGGGATTACACCCCGGCGGCGCAGGTGGCGCGGGATGTGGTGGAGCGGGTGATGCGTTTCGGCCTGCCGAAGGATACCCTCCTGAACGTCAACGTGCCGTACCTGCAAATCGAGGAAATCCGCGGGGTACAGGTCACCCGCCAGGGGCTGCGGGTATACCGGGACGCCCTCGTACGGCGCGAGGACCCTCAGGGGAGGCCGTACTACTGGATTGGCGGGGAGGCTCCTACCGGCGTCCCCGAAGAGGGCACGGACTTTGGGGCTTTGAAGGCCGGTTACGTCTCCGTCACTCCCCTGCACCTGGATTTGACTTCTTATGAAGCGCTTCGGGGCTTGCAAAAATGGTGGTAGACGACTTTTGCAGTACAAATTGCCATTTTGAACAAAGTCTCATTTGACGCTTGTATCTCTTGAAAGTATAATCTTCCCAACCTGACTCAGGGCACTGCCGGCCTGGTGATTTCATTTTATATGCACGGCGGGCGGCGCCCATTAGAGGAACTTATGGCGTTAAAGGGTAATTTACGGGATTTCACCATAACGCAGTTGCTGAATTTGATTAATTTGGCGCGCAAGAGCGGGACTTTGTTCATTGAAGGCCCTTCCGAGAAAGCACAGGTCAGTTTTCAGCAAGGGAAACTGGCGTATGCACACGTCGCCGGCGAGGATGACAGTCTGGCGACGATTTTGTACCGTGCCAACAAAATTACAGCCGCCCAGCACCGCACCATCAAGGCGCGGGCCGGAAAGATGAGCGACAAAGAACTGGGGCTGCTGCTCATCAATGCCAACTACATTACGCAACAGGATATTCTTGCCAGTTTGCAGGCGTATTTTGTCAGCGTGGTGCAGCGTCTGTTTACCTGGGTGGAGGGATTCTTTCGCTTCGAAAACGGCGCCGCGCCGCCGGATGGTAAAATCACCATCCGCATGAGCCTGGAAAATCTCATCATCGAAGGCTCGCGCCAGATGCGGGAATGGGAACATCTACAAAGCGAAATTCCCAGCCTGGATATGGCCCTCAAATTCACCGACCGTCCGGGTACCAACCTGCGGAACGTCAATCTGAGCGTGGAAGAGTGGCGGGTGGTCTCTTACATCAACCCCAAGAATACCATCCGCCGGATTGCGCGCACCACGCAAATGAACGATTTGGAAATTCGGCGCATCGTGTATGGCTTGTTGCAAGCCGGCCTTGTGGAATTGGTGCGCCCGCAGGGGACGGCTCCTAAACTGAAACCATCTCTGCCTGGCAAGACTCGGGAAGAGCAGAAATCCCTGGTGAATCGATTGATTGGTCGCATTCGTTCTCTCTAATTCTCCTACAGGACAGCGTTTATGCAAACCGTTAAGATTGTTGTGACTGGGCCGTTCAGCGCCGGAAAAACCGAGTTCATCCAATCGGTGAGCGAAATTGATGTGGTCTCTACCGAGCGCAAAATTACCTCTGAAGCCGAGCGCATCAAGGCGACCACAACGGTGGCGATGGATTTTGGCCGTATCACCGTGGGAGAGGACCTTGTTCTGTATCTGTTCGGGACGCCGGGGCAGCGGCGCTTCGACTTCATGTGGGAAATTCTCTCCGAAGGGATGCTGGGCTTCATCGTCTTGATTGACAGTACCCGCCCGGAGACTTTCCGGGAAGGACGCAGCATCCTGGAGACCTTCAAGGCCTATGCTCCCACGCCTTACGTTGTGGCGGCCAACAAACAGGATTTGCCGGATGCCTGGGAACTGGACGACATGCGGATTGCATTGCGTCTGCAAGACCATGTCAAATTGCTGCCTTGCGTTGCCACCGACAAAGAAGCGGTCAAGAAGGTGCTTCTGGAACTGCTCTACAGTGTCCTGGCTGAGATGGACGCAAACGAGACGGGATGACCTTCCGGCGACTTTGCCCCCTGCCGACAACCATCTTCTTGCTTGAGGACGGGTTGCATCGTGTCATCCATTACCACTGAGCAAGGCATCCTGCATTATGAGGTATACGGACGCGGCCGTCCGGTGATTTTGCTGCATGGCTGGCTGGGTTCCTGGGGGCTGTGGCAGGAGACCATGGCCTACCTGGGACGCTATTACCGCACTTATGCGCTCGATTTTTGGGGGTTTGGAGAGTCGGGAAAGAAACGCTCTACTTATGCCGTAGATGATTTTGTTGCCATGGTGCAACAGTTTATGGAGCAGTTGGGGATTGTGCGCGCTCCGTTGGTGGGGCATAGCATGGGAGGCACGGTGAGCCTCAAGGTGGCCCTCAGCACCCCTGAACGGGTGAGCCGGGTGACC
>DRKV01000297.1 GCA_011051635.1 Chloroflexota bacterium
GCGGAACTCCTCACCGTCACGGAGCGCCTGTACCGGCAGGCCGGCCTGAAGCGGGCCTACTTCTCCGCCTTCCGCCCCATCGCCGACACCCCGCTGGAGAACCTGCCCCCCGCCCCCCTCGCCCGCCAGACGCGCCTCTACCAGGCATCTTTCCTGCTCCGCGATTACGGCTTCCGTCTGGAAGACCTGCCCTTCGGCCCCGACGGCAATCTCCCCCTGGAGCGCGACCCCAAACAGGTCTGGGCGGAGACCCACCTGCGCGCCGCTCCCGTGGAAATCAACACCGCCGGACGGCGGGAACTCCTGCGCGTCCCCGGCATCGGCCCCAAGAGCGCCGAAGCCATCCTCGCCGCGCGCCGCGAAACCCGCCTGCGCGCCCTGAGTCAATTGCGAAAACTGGGGGTCGACACCGCCCGCGCCGCCCCCTGCATCCTCCTGGACGGCAAATCTCCCCCGCGGCAGTTGGGGTTGTGGGGGGGCAGGGATTAGGGAACAGGGAACAGGGAGCAGGGATTAGGGAGCAGGAAACCCTCCTAATCCCAAATCCCCAATCCCAAATCCCTACTCCCCCACCCTCAACACCTCCACCGTCCCGGCCTCCACGGCTTCGGGGCTGAAGGGCAGGGGATGATACTCCACCGCCAGCCAGGGGGCAATCTGGTCGTCGTAGTGCGGGCTGTAGGGGTGCCCCGACTGCCCGGTGGGGATGATGGAGCGGGTCGCGTCCCAATCGGAGAGGTCGTTGATGATGCGGTACGCCGGCCCCAGCCCCATCACATACGCCGAATCGGGGTAATAGGCCCCGCTGTCAATCGTGTTCCAGTTGCCGCCGGTGGGGTACGGCCCGCGGTTGAAAACCGGGCGCAGCGGCCCAATCTTCCCCAGCGGGTGCGAGAAGACCATCGCGTGCATCCCGCCCCACGTCCAGGCGGCGGGGTCTGCGCCCAGCGCGGGCTGGAGTTCGGCCACCGCATCTTGCAGGGCGCGGCTCAAAACCGCCTCCCGCTCCCCGTGCCACCAGGGACTTTCGGGGTCGTCGAGGATATTTTGCAGGAACATGTAGGGATAGGCGGCCAGATGCAGATAGGCTTCCGCCCCCTCGGAGCCGATTTCGGGGGAGACCGTCTCCCGGATGATGTGACGGAGCGCCGCTTCGCTGAGGGCCGCCGCCCCGCTCTCGGGGGACATGACCCCATCCCAATTGCGGAGCAGCCCCAAAGCGGATTCGGCAGCCGGACCCTGAGGGCGGGCGCCGTTTACGAGGGCGCGTGCCACCCCGAGGTTGATTCCGCTAAACCAATCCGCCTGAAGGCGCTCGAAATCCTCGGGGGTGAGATTCTTCCCCCGACGCAAAAAATCGCTGATGCGCGCCACCCGGTAAGGCGGCTGGAAATAGCGGGAGAGAAAATACGGGTAGTCCTCCCCCACCGGGCGGTTGTTCGCCGAAGCGAAGAAATCCGCCGCCGGGTCCAGGGCGTGGGGCATCTCCTCGAAGGGGATGAAGCCGACCCACTCGTGCGCCCCCTCGGCCCCGTCCACCGGCAAGAGACCCTGCACCTCGTTGTCGGCGCGTATCGGCACCTGGCCGCTCATCTGATAGCCGATGTGCCCCTCCGTATCGGCGTACACGAAGTTCATGCCGGGCACTTCCCAATCGGCTGCCGCGGCGCGGAAGGAATCCCAATCGGCGGCGCGGTCCAGTTCCAGGATGGCCTGCAAAAGCGGATGGGCGTCCAGCCCCGTCCAGCGCAGCGCCCAATCGCCCTGCGCCTCGGCGACCACATCCGAAATCAGCGGCCCGTGGTGCGTCTGGCGCACGGTGAGGGTCACCGGGGCGCTCTTCTTGACCTCGATGGTCTCCTGCCGCACGCTCAGGGGACGCCACTCGCCCCGGAAAAGGTAGCGCTCCCCGCTCTCGTCCAGCGTCTCGACGAAGATGTCCTGCACGTCGGGGCGGGCGTTGGTCACGCCCCAGGCGATGTGGGCGTTGTGCCCGATTTCGATGCCCGGAATGCCGGGCAGGGAAGCCCCCGCGACGTTGTACGCCCCGTCCTTGCTGTGCAGTCCGACCTCGTACCACAGGGAGGGCATGGAGATGCCCTGATGGGGGTCGTTTGCCAGCATCGGCATCCCGGATGCGGTGCGCGAACCGCCCACCACCCAGGCGTTGCTCCCCTGGTCGGGATGGAAGAGCGGATTGACGGCCTCCACCCCGGCGGCCTGGGCCAGGAGGGCGGCAGCCGGGCCGGGGGGCGCGACGGTGCGTTGGGCATCGGGAATGACGTTCGGGCCGGGGTATTCGGGCAGCAGTTCCAGCAACTTCTCCCAGGAAGTGCGGGTCGAGAGGTCGGCCAGGGTGAGTTCGTGCTGGTAATTGTTGCTCAACCCCCAGGCCAGCAGTTTGCCGAAGACCAGCGAGTCGAGCGGCTTCCAGGGTTCGGGGCGGATGCCGAGGATTTTGAATTCGGGCGGGAGGGCGCTCCCCGCGGTTTGGAGGTACGCGTTGACCCCCTCGGCGTAGGCCTCCAGGGCGGCGCGGCTCTCGGAATCCAGGTGCTCCCAATCGGCCTGGGCGGCCTGGGTCATCCCCAGCGTGCGCATGAAGCGGTCGTTATCCAGCCCGCGCTCCCCGATGACGGCGCTCAACGTGCCGCTGGCGGCGCGGCGGTAGGATTCCATCTGCCACAGGCGGTCCTGGGCGTGGACGAAGCCCTGGGCGAAGAACAAATCGTGGGCGTCGGCGGCGGTGATGTGGGGGATGCCGCTGGCGTCGCGGCGTATCGTCACCGCGGCGTGCAGCCCCTCCACTTGCAGGTCGCCCTCCGTCCGGGGCAGGCCGCCGTGCAGGATGCCGAAGGACACCCCCGCCCAGCCCGCGGCGGGCAGGAGAATCAGGAGCACTCCCAGCCCGGCGGCGGCTTTGGCGCGCTTCCCGCCCCCGGCGGTGAAGAGCACCCGCAGCAACCCCCACAGCACGGCCAGGAGGCTCAGGCCTGTCAGAGCCCATTTGAGGCCGGTGAAAACGGGGGCCAGCCGCGCCAGAAGCGGGAGACGGGCGGGATAGGCCAGAAAGAGCGCCGAGAGAGCCAGGTTCTCGGCGTAATCGGCGAGTACGGCCAGCCAGGGGAGGGCCAGCAGGCGGCGGTAGCGTTCCGGGGCGGCGAAAGCCCGGTAGATGAAGATGA
>DRKV01000298.1 GCA_011051635.1 Chloroflexota bacterium
CGGCAGGTGGCTGTCGGGCGTCCCCGTCACCGTCTTCACGCTCCAGTAAGCGGGCACGAGCAGCAGGGCCGCCAGGGTCAGAGCGTACATCCGGGCGCGTTTGCGCCGCAAGGTCAGCCCCATCCCCAGCAGCGCCCACGGGAAAAGCATCCCCGCCCCGCTGACGCCGTACTGCCGGGCTGCGAAGGTCTGAAAGGCCAGGGTGAGGGCGCTCAGGAGCACGAGCGCCGCATCCGCCCGCGGCGCGCCCCGACGGTACAGGCGGGCGAAGACCGTCCCCACCAGCGCTCCCAGCGGCGGGGCGAGCATGATGGTGTAGTAAGCGTGGAAGATGCCGGAGACGGCGCTGAGAAAGACGACGCACGTCCACAGCCAGCCGCCCCACAGGAGGAAAGCCTTGCGCCAGGGGGATTCCAGCGGCAGACGGAGCGCGCCCCCGAAGAGGAGCAGCAGGCCGCCCAGAAGGGCGAAGGGGAGGAGCCAGGAGGCCTGCCGGGAGAGGGGCGCGGTGAAGAAGCGGAAGACCCCCGGCGCGCCGGTCTCTTGACCGAAGGGCACGCCGCCCGTGGAGGGCGCGCCCCCCGGAGCAGGCCCCCCTTGCGGCGGGTTGCCGTTCCCCTGAGGCTGCCGGCCCTTTGAAGGAAGGCAGGCCAGCGCCGTCCCGCCGGGAGGAGCCTCGCAGACCCCTTGCAGGCGCTCCCCGTTGGGCAGAGCGACCTCGCAGGCCGCCCCCGCGGAGAGGCCCCGGCAGGCATCCAGCGCCTGTGGCGGAGCGGAGGGGGGTGCGCCCTCGTCCGCGGCGCGGGGGTTTTCCAGGCGGGAAAGGCCGTTGTGCCCGAACATCAGCCCCAGGACGGTGTTATCCCCGCTGGAGCCGATGTAGGGGCGGGCCTCCCGCGGGGTGAAATCCACCGCCAGCGCCCAGGAGAGCGAGACAAGCGCCAGGAGGAGGCTGGCCGCGCCCAGTTCGAGAATTTTGCGCCCCCAGGGGCGGCGCGCCCCGAAGAAGTAAAGGGCGTAGAAGGCAGGCAGGGGCAAAAAGGCCTGCCACATTTTGATGTTGAACCCCAGGCCGAGCAGGAAGGCTCCCAACAGCAGGGTGCGGAGACCCCCGCCCTCCGCGGCGCGCACGAATGCCCAGGCCGCCAGCAGGAGGGTGAAGACCAGCATCCCGTCCATCGTGTTGTTGCGGTTGGTCGCCAGGAAGATGGGGGTCAGGCTCATCACCAGGGCGGCAATCAAGCCCGCGGCGCGGCCCGCGTAACGCTTCACCAGGGCGTAGAGCAGCGGAACGCTCAACACCCCCGCCAGAATGTTGGGCAGCGAGACGACCACGCCGCTGACCCCGAAGGCCCAGGCGAAGGCGGCCTCAATCCACAGTCCCAGCGGGGGTTTGTCCACCGTGACCGACCCGCCCGGCTCGGCGGCCACGAAGAAAAAGTTGTATCCCGATTGGAGCATGGATTGCACCGCGGCGGTGTAATACTCGTTGGCGTTGCCGATGGCATTCAGGTTGACGAGGTGCAATCCGAGGGAGAGGAGCATCAGGGCGGCCACCAGCAGGGCGCTGAGGCGCACGCCGGGCCATACTTTGCGGGAGAGGGGCGAAGAGGAAGCATCCATGGCGTTTTCAGTATGCCGCGCAGTCTTGAAAGGGGCGTGAAAGGATTGTAACCGCGCCGTAAAAAAGCAGAATGATGAATGATGAATGCGGAATGATGCCCCTACTCCCTGCTCCCCAATCCCTGCTCCCTGCCCATTGACAAATGCCCTGTCTGTGTGTAAAATAAGTTTGTAATACAAACCAGTCTGAAAGGAGCACACTATGACAAAGGACATTCTGCGTGATGCGAAATTGCAGGTGCGCCGGTACTGGACGGAAGACGGTCTGCCCGACCTGTACATCGGCCTGGGTTTCGCGCTTTACGGATTGCTCTCGTGGTGGGCGGCAAAAGATGAGGCCGCCTGGCTGCCTTTCGTCCAGGCTTTCTTTTTGCCGGCCTGGATTGGGCTGAGCGTTCTGCTCCTGCGGCGTTTCAAAGAGCGCTTTACTTACCCGCGCACGGGCTACGTGGCCTACGCCCGTCCGCCGCGGCGAGAGACCGCCCGCCGGGTGCTGACGGCCACCCTCTTCGCCGTCTGTCTGGGGCTGCTGGTGTTGTGGGCTGTCCTGGGGAATCCGACCCCGGCCCGCGAGCGCCTTTTTGCGCTCTTCCTGCCGTTAGTGTTCGCCGCCGTGCTGGGGTTTGTTGCCGCACAGCAGGGAAGTTGGCGGTACGGCTTCTACGCCGCGGTAGCAGTGCTGAGCGGCGTAGCCGCGGTCCTGCGTATGGATGCTTTGTCCCCCGTGGGACGCACCGCTGTGCTTTCCGGCGTGCCCGTCCTGATGAGCGTCGGCGCAGTCATGCTGCTGGGCGGCCTGTGGGTGCTGCTCCGTTACCTGCGCCGTCACCCCCGCCCGGAGGAGACGCCATGAGCGACTTCCCCGACCTGGACCCCATCATCCATGCTCCGGCGCGCCTGCACATCGTGGCGCTTCTCTCCCAATTGGAGGAGGCCGATTTCACCTACCTGCTGCACGCTACCGGCCTGACCCGCGGCAATCTCTCCACCCACCTGAGCAAACTGGAGCAGGCCGCCTACGTGGAAATCGAGAAGACCTACCGCGGCAAGCGTCCCCTGACGCTGGTACGGTTGACCGAGGCTGGGCGGCGGGCTTTCGAGCAATACCGGCAGGCCATGCGCGCCTTTTTAGGCTGAGTCCACGAGCGGTTGTGAACGGGATGTGGGAGGCGTGTGCGGACGTGCGACGTGCGGACGTGCGAGGTACGAGGTACGACGTACCCTGCTCCCCTATCCCTGCCCCAGTCGCGCTTTGAGGGCGGCGGCCATTTGCCGCGCCCGGCGGGGAGCGTCGCCCAGGTAGGCGCGGGCATCCATCAGGGTGCGGATTTCTTCGGGGGTCAGGTACGCCTGAAAAACGGGGTCGTCTCCCACCAGGTCAATCAAGGGGTTGCCGCGCCCTTTCCGCAGATTTTCCCAGGCTTGCAGGGCGTGCTGCCGCAGGCGTTCGTGCATCTCCTGACGGTCTGCGCCCCGCCGTCCGAGGGCCATCAGCAGGCGCTCGGTGGCCGCGAAGGGGGCGTAGGTCTCCAGCATGCGGCGGATAGCGGCCTCGTCAACCCGCAGTTCCCCGAAAAGGCGGCGGGCGACGCGCAGCATCTCCGAGGCGGTCAGGAAGGCCTCCGGCAGGAGGGTGCGGCGGTTGGCGCTGTCGTCCAGGGTGCGCTCCAGAAGGGAGTGGGCGGCGTTATCCCAGGCCAGGCGGGGCATCTGCGCCAGGGCGCGCCCCAGGGAATCGAGTTTCTCGGCCTGGATGGGGTTGCGTTTGAAGGGCATGGCCGAGGAGCCGACCTGTTTCGCCCCGAAGGGTTCGCTCCACTCGCCCAGCGGAGGGGATTGCAGGAGGCGCAGGTCGAAGGCGAATTTGTAGAGCGAGCCGCCCAGCCCGGCCAGGGCGCTGAGCAGGCGGTATTCCATCTTGCGGGGATAGGTCTGGGTGGCGACGGGGAAGAAGGGCAGCCCCAAAAGTTCGCTCAGGCGGGTCTCGAAGCGGGGCAGGTTCTCCACCCCCACGAGTTCGGCGTAGGAGGCGGAGGTGCCCACCGCTCCCTTGAAGCCCTTGCCGCGGATTTCCCCCCGCAGGCGGGTGAGGTCTTCGTAATCGGTGAGGAGGTCCTGGGCGTATTGCGCCAGACGGTAGCCCAGGGTGGTGGGTTCGGCGGGCTGGAGATGAGTGAAGGCCATCACGGGAAGGTCGGCGGCGGCCTCGATGCGCTCCGCCAGGGTGTGGAGCAGGGCGCGCAGGCTCCCCAGCACCAGGTCGAGAGCGGCGCGCAGGCGGAGGGCCTCGGCGTTGTCCTCGATGTCCATGGAGGTAGCCCCCAGGTGGATGATACCGCCTCCCGCGGGGCATTGCCCGGCGAAGACGCGGATTTCGGCCATCAGGTCGTGGTGGATTTCGGCCTCGATTTGCAGGGCGCGTTCTACATCCACCTCAGCGGCATGCGTCCGCAAGTCCTCCACCTGTTCGGGAGACACCAGCCCGAATTCCGACTGCGCCTGCGCCAACGCGACCCACACCTGCCGCCACAAGCGGCGTTTGTGTTCTTCGCTCCACAGGCGGCGCATGGCCTCCGTCCCGTAGCGCCAGGTGAAGGGAGAGAGGTAGGTGGAGTACATGGGGGAGGGGAGGTGGGGAGATGATGGGATGGGGAGATGGGGGGAGTGGGAGAATGGGTAACTGGGTGATTGGTGATTAGGGATTGGGGAGCGGGGATCAGGGTACAGCGTACAGCGTACAGGGTACAGGGTACAGGGTGCGTCGCACCCCGCACGTGACACGTGACACGTGACACTTGATACGTGACACGCCTCACGTTCCCCAATCGCGCAGGTAGAGGAAATCGTAGCCGATGGTGCGGTTGCCGAGTTTGGCGATGGGGGGGAGGATGCGCTTGAAGTGCATCCGGCGGACGCGCTCACCGATGGCGCGCACCAGGGAGGCGTCGAAACCGGCGGCGATGCAGTCCTCCGGGCTGTAGCGCTGGTCCACCAGGAGGTAGAGAATCCGGTCGGCCTGTTCGTAGGTGAAGCCCAGTTCGTCCTCGTCGGTCTGTCCCACCCACAGGTCGGCGGAGGGCGGCTTGGCGAGGATGGGTTCGGGAACGCCCACGGCCCGCGCCAGTTGGCGCACCTGCGTCTTGTAGAGGTCACCGATGGGGTTGAGGGCGCAGGCCGAATCGCCGTACAGGGTGCTGTAACCGAGCAGGAGTTCAGTCTTGTTGCCGGTTCCCACCACCAGCCCGCGGAAGGCCGCCGACTGGTCGTAGAGCACAATCATGCGGGCGCGGGCCATCACGTTGCCTTTGCGCAGGTTGTCCATCTCGGGGAAGCGGGCGAAAAGCGGCTCGACCATATCGGTGATTTCCACGGTCAGGGATTGCACCCCCAGAGCGTCAATCACCAGTTGGGCGTGGGCCAGCGAATCGGGAGAGGAGGCGCGGTAGGGCATCCGCACGGCCAGGACGTTCTCCGGGCCGAGGGCTTCGGCAGCCAGGAAACAGGAAAGGGCCGAGTCAATTCCCCCCGAAAGCCCGATGACCGCCCTGCGGAAGCCGGCGCGGGTGATTTCGGTACGCAGAAAACCGGTCAGGATTTTGCGCGCCAGGGCGGTGTTGATGCGCAAATCAATCATCGGCTTGCTCTGGGGGAGAGGGGATGAAGGTCTCCACAATCTCGCCATCCTGCACCAGGAGGAAGGGAACGCCCGTCTCGGCGGAGAGTTCGGCGCACAGGGTACGCATGAAATCCAGGGTGGTCAGGCCGGTCTTCTCGGAGGGTGCGCCCAGGACGACGGTATCCACGGCGTATTCGGCGACCACTTCGCCGAGCACCTGGCGGAATTCGCCGCGGCGCACCAGGGTTTCGGCGCGCACCCCGGCCTGTTCGGCGCGCTCCTGGGCCATGGCGAGCAGGAATTCGCCCATGTTGTCCAGTTGCTCCTCCAGGTCTACGACTTTGGCGCGGGCCACCAGGCCGAGGAATTCCACATTCGTGACGTAGAGGAGCAGCAAATCGGCCTGCCGTTCGCGGGCCAGGGCAAAGACGCGCTCCTGGTTGGGGTAACTGGAACGTCCGCCGCGGGTGGGGTAAAGGATGGTGGGCATAGGCATTCTCCGAATCAGGGTGCTAGAAGCGAATCAACAGCCACAGGTAGCCGACGAAAAGCGTCAGGTAGGTGACGGGAAGCCCGATTTTGATGAACTCCCGGAAGGTGATGGGCGAATCCGTCTGGGCGGTGATGCCGGCAGTGACGAGGTTGGCCTCCCCCCCGATGAGGGTGCCGTTCCCGCCCATCGCCGCGCCCATGGAGAGGGCGTAGTACAGCACTTTGGAATTTGCCCCCGGAATGCTGCCCGTCAGGAATTCCACGATGGGGAGCATGGAGGCCGCCAGGGGAATGTTGGCGATGAAGACCGAGAGCGTCCCCGTCCCAAAGAGGACGGCGAAAGTCGCCAGGGGCAGGTTCGTCCCGACGGCCTTGCTCATCGTCACGGCAATCAAACTAATCAGCCCGACTTCCTGCACGGCTCCCACCACGATGAAGAGGGCCATGAAGAAGACCAGGGTGGTCCAATCCACGGCTTTTATCATGTGATGCACGTCGGGTTTGAGCCAAATCAGGAGAGCGGAAGCCCCAATCAGAGCGGGGACGGCGGGCGGTGCGCCGACGTGCTCCCCGACCACGAAGCCGACCATCACCAGGGTGAAGACGGTCAGGGCTTTGGCAAGCGCCTGCGGGTCTGCGATGCGGGCGTTCTCTTGCAGGCGCTTGTAGAGCGCCGGGGAGAGGGTGTTCCCCGCTTTGTGCCATTCATCGCGGTAGTGATACAGGACGAAGGCTCCCATCACGGTCAGCGCCATGAGCACGCCGCCGGTTTCGTAATTCAGAAAGTCGGTGAAGCCGATGTCGGCATAAGCCCCAATCAGGATGTTGGTGGGCGTCCCGACCAGGGTGCTGATTCCGCCCACGTTGGAGGCCAGCACCTCGGGGATGATGAGCGCCAGGGGATTGATGCCCAGCGCCACCCCGATTTGCAAACTGATGGGGGTCATCAGGAGCATGGTGGTGAAGTTATCCAGCAGGGCGGAGGCTACGGCGGTCAGGGCCATCAGAATCAGGGCCAACAGCCAGGCGCGCCCCCGGCTGAAGCGGTAGGCCTGGAAAGCCAGCCACTGGAAGATGCCGGTATCTTCGATGATGGCAATCATAATCATCATCGCCATCACCAGCAGGATGACCTCCCAGTTGATGTATTCCAACGCCCGCTCGAAATCGATGATGTAGAGGTTGGGGGAAATCCAGGCGCTCCCGAAGTAACTCACCAGGAAGATGAGGGATGCGCCGGTGAGGGCCGCCGTGGTGCTGTGCAGTTTCTCGAAGGCAATCAGGAGGAGGACGCCCAGGAAGACCACCGTGGCAGCCCAGAATCCGGCGGTGACGCGGCGTTTGAGGGTGATGCCCTCCATGACGTAACTGCCGGAAGACCGCCACTCCTGGACGAGCGCGCTATGGATGGAGATATCCTGCTCCTGATAATGCGGGCGGCTGATGTGGAGGCGCAGTTCTCCCAGCGGGATTTCGGACAAACTGATTTGCCAGGTTCCGTCGCTGAGGCTCTCGGTCTCGGCGAGGGGTTGGGTGTCCTTGCCGGGATAGAGGGCGATGTGCGCCCCTTCGATGGGCTGCCCCTGCGGGTCGGAGACCTGCCCCCCCAGGGTGTAGGCAAAATCCTGGGGGTCAGCAGCCCGCACAGGGGGCGTCTGCGCTCCCCACAGGGCAAGGGCGAGTATCCACAGGGTCAGGATGGTCAAAACGCGGGATGGGGTCATGGGGGAAGTGGGAAGTTTGAAAGTCTGAAAGTGGGAAAGTGGGAAAGTTTGCGAGTTATGGTTGTGGGACAACTGCTCGCAGTTGTCCTCCCCTTTTGCTGACGAGGCAGTCAGGCGGCGCGGAGGATGCGGGTGAGTTCACGTTGGACGAGTGCGGTGCGCTCGTCACGCAGGAGGGGCAGGCGGGCGCGGGTGCGGTGAATCTGGCGTAAATCCATTTCGGCGAGGGTGAGCGCCTCTTCGTGGTAGGGGCCGCGGGCCAGCAGGTCGCCGTTGGGGTCGAAGACGGTGGAGCCGCCCCAGAAGTTGAGACCGTCCTCGTAGCCGACCCGGTTGGCGTGCGCCACGAAGACGGTGTAGAGGCTGGCGTAGGCGCGGTTGATGTGCTCCACCCATTGCGCCGATTCGAGTTGTTCCCCGCTGCCCAGGCCGCGCCCCGGCGAGGCGGAGGTGAAGAGGAGGGTATCGGCGCCATCCAGCCACAGCAGGTAGGGGGGCGAGGCGTGCCAGAAGTCCTCGCAAATCAGGATGCCCATGCGTCCGAAACGGGTATCGAAAGCGCGGATGCGGTCTCCCCAGGCGAAGAAGCGCCCTTCGTCGAAGAGGCCGTAGGTGGGCAGATAGACCTTGTGGTGGACGTGGAGCACCTCCCCGCGGGAGAGATAGGCCGCGGCGATGTAGAAGCGGGAGCGC
>DRKV01000299.1 GCA_011051635.1 Chloroflexota bacterium
GATTGACGCCGTAGGCCGCCAGCGTGGGGCGGGCCTGGGAGGCAGTCACGATGAGCGCGAGCAGACCCTCAACCAGATGCTGGTAGAGATGGTCGGCTTCGACACCGATACCAACGTGATTGTGATTGCCGCCACCAACCGCCCCGACATCCTCGACCCGGCTCTGCTGCGCCCCGGCCGTTTCGACCGCCGCGTGGTGCTCGACCGCCCCGATGTGCGCGGGCGCGAGGCCATTTTGCGGGTCCACGTCAAGGGCAAGCCGCTCGACCCCAATGTGGATTTGAAGGTGCTGGCGCGCTCCACTCCCGGTTTTGTGGGCGCTGACCTGGAGAACCTGGTCAACGAGGCGGCCATTCTGGCTGCCCGCCGCAACAAGAAAGTCATCACCCAGGCGGAACTGGAAGAAGCCATCGAGCGCGTCATCGCCGGCCCGGAGCGCAAGAGCCGCCTGATAACCGAAGACGAGAAGCGCATCGTGGCTTACCACGAGGCCGGGCACGCCGTGGTCACCAACGCGCTCAAGGAAGCCGACCCCATCCACAAAGTGACCATCATCCCGCGCGGCATGGCGGGCGGTTACACGATGTCCCTGCCCGAGGAAGACCATACCCTCATGTCGCGCAAGAAACTCTTTGCCGAAATGGTCACCCTCTTGGGAGGCCGGGCGGCTGAGGAACTGGTCTTCGACGACATCACTTCAGGCGCGGCCAACGACATCGAGCGGGTGACGCGCCTGGCGCGGCAGATGGTCACTCGTTTGGGGATGAGCGACGAACTCGGCCCGATGGTGTACGGCCAGAAAGAGGAACTCATCTTCCTGGGGCGCGAAATTTCCGAGCAGCGCGATTACTCCGAATCGGTAGCGGAAAAGATTGATGCCGAAGTCCGCAAACTCGTCGGCAAGGCCTACCAGCGCGCTCAGGAGATTTTAAAGCAGTACGAAGACAAATTACACGCGGTGGCGCAACGGTTGCTGGAGGTCGAAACCATTGACCGCCAGGAATTCGAGCGCATCTTCCCGCCGCCGTACCCGAAACGCTCCCACACCCCTGTGCTGCGGCGCGTCCCCCCGGCGCTGGCGAAGAAATCGACGGACGAGTCTTCTTCGTCTGCCGTGCCTTCCGCTCCGGATGTGCCTCCGGCCCCCGCTCCTGCCTAGTACGAACATAACCTGCCTGCAAGCGCCCCTTCAGCGCAAGGGGCGCTTTGTTTTGCTTTGTATCGGGACATCTTTCTCCTTCGCTTGTCAGGAATTAGGTATAATCACTGCGTAGTTTACGTCGCGCATTCCTCCGCCTGAGGGCCTCAATATGGATTCATCCCAAAAACCTAAAATTCTGTACATCGAGGATACCGAATCGGCGCGCATCCTCGTGCGGAGGCTTCTCGGGCGGGATTACGTCATCCTGGAAGCGGACGACCCAATTGCAGGCATCGAACTGGCGCGGGATACCCATCCCGACCTGGTCTTGCTGGATATCAACCTGCCGCACCTGAGCGGACGCGAGGTTGCCACCCGTCTCAAGAGCATCCTGCCCGATGTTCCCCTGGTTGCGTTGACCGCGGATGCCACCCAGGGAGCGCGGGAAAAAGCGTTGGCAGCGGGTTGTGTGGGATACATTACCAAGCCAATTGATGTAGACACCTTCCCCGAACAAGTAGCGGAGTTTCTGGGCGGCAAGCAGGAAGTCCTTGAAAACCCCGATGAACATTTGCAGGCCTACCACAAAGAACTGGTAGAGCATCTGGAAGCCAAGGTGCGCGAATTAACCGAGGCTATCGAGCGCAACGATTTTCTTAACCGCCAGAACCAGCACATCATTGCCATGCTGGAACGCCGCCAGCATCTCTTGGAGGCCGCCGCTCGTGTCAGCCACGGCATCACTTCCATTCTGAACCTGGATGCCCTGTTGCGTTCAACAGTTGACATTCTGTGCGACGAATTCGACCTGTACTACTCGGGGATTTTCCTTGTTTCCGAAGATGGGGAATGGGCTGTCCTGCGTGCCGGGTACGGAGAGGCCGGGAAACGTATGGTCTCTACCAATTTTCGCCTGCACGTGGACCGCCATTCCATGATTGGTTCGTCCATCCTGGAGAAGAAACCTCGCATCGCTCTGGACGTGGAAGGAGAACCCTCCCACTTTCGCAATCCCCTGTTGCCGAAGACCCGCTCGGAAGCCGCCTTGCCCCTGATGGTACAGGACGCGGTCTTGGGAGCGCTGACGGTGCAAAGCGCTCAACTCAACGCCTTTAGTGAGGATGATGTCACTGCTTTGCAGTCTATGGCCGACCAGATTGCCATTGCTATCAACAATGCCCGTTTGCTGAAGCAACTGGAAGCGGCCAACGCCGAACTGTTGCGCACTAAAACTTTTGAGGCCATTGCCACGGCCACAGGTGAGGCCATCCATTGGGTGGGCAACAAGGCTGCCCCCATCCCCGGCAGCGCCCGGAGGGTGCGGGAAGACCTGCTCCCCTTTCTGGCCGCTGCCCATCGCCTGTATGAACACGCCCGGACTGTCTCGGAGCGGCCTCCCTTTGCCTCTATCTGGGAGAACATGGCCGAGGAAGCCGCGGAACAGGGCGTGGAACTTCCTCCTCTCGACCAACACCTGGCAGCCC
>DRKV01000300.1 GCA_011051635.1 Chloroflexota bacterium
CAGCGCGAACACGATGCCGCGCTGGTGTTTCAATTCCCGAAAAATTGCCAACCCCTCGGCACAGTGCGCCCGGGACCGGGGATAATCTCCGGCATAGTAGGCGTCCACCCCCAGGTTGGTGACGGAGACAGCAACCCCGTCTTGTTCCCCAATTTCCTGGCGCAACCACAGGCTTTGCCGGTGGTAATCAGCAGCCTGCTCATATGCATGAAGCAGGCGGGCGATATTGCCGAGTTGATTGTAAGCCTGCGCCGCGCCGCGCTGATTGTTGATGGAGCGGTAGGCTTCCAGGCTTGCGGTGAAGCGGCGCTGCGCCTGGGCATAATCCCCGGTGATGCGGGCAATATCGCCCAGGCAATACAGCCCCCCGGCCTCGCCGTAAACATCTTTGGCACGGCGATAAAGTTGCAAACTTTCCTGATAACGCTGCCGGGCTTGCCGATAATCGCCGCGGATGGCGGCCGCGGTGCCGATAAACTCCGTGCAGATTGCCGCGCCGTTCAAATCTTCGGCGACGGTGAAGGCGCGCAAACTCTCCCGGTAATAACGCTTCGCCAGGGAGAGATTTCCCTGGTGCATCACACTCATCCCCAAAGAGAGCATTTGCCGGGCGGTCTCGCTTGGGCGGCCAAGCGCCTGAAAAAGCGCCACACTTTCCTCGAGCAGTTCTTGGGCGGCAGCATATTCGCCGCGGTTCAGGGCAAACTCACCCTGCCAGCCGAGAACGCGGGCCAAGGCATCCTCGACCTCGCCGGTCTTCGCTCCCTGGGGTGTAGACTGGCGCAGGCGTTCTATCGCGGTCTGGTAATCACGTTCCCCGGCTTCGTACCAGCCGCGCAGATAGTAGAACATGCCCAGCGCATCGGCGGCTTTGCTGATGAGGGCGGCTTTGACGTTCTCTACGGCCCAACGCCAGGCCTGACGGATGTTCTCCAGTTCGCGTTTGATTTCGTTATCAGTTTTGACATCGCCGCGGGAAACCCGGCGACGCTGAAAGAGGAATTCGGCAAAATACCGGCTGTGTGCCTGGCGCAGGCGATGATTGTGTTGGGGGGCGCGTACCCGCATCTCCAGGCCGTAGCGCTGCAATACGGGGTGCATCTCGTAACGTCCGTTGCCAGTCTGCCGCAGGAGCGATTTGCCCGTCAGGGCAGCGAGCACCTGCGGGGTGGCGCCGACAACCTGCCGGGCCGCGTCCAGGCTGAACCCGCCCTGAAAAACCGTCAAATCCCGAAAGGCGGCGCGTTCCCCCTCCGAAAGGGTATCCAGCGAACTTTCGATGACGATGCGCAAACTCCGGTGACGGGCGGGGATGTTTTGCGCCGGAGGGACCGGCATATCCAGATGGGTCTGGATGTGTTCGAAGATTTCTCGGGGGGAGAGGTAAGCCGTCAGCGCGGCGGAGAGTTCGATGCCCAAAGGATGACCGGCGAGAAGGGTACAGATTTGCCGGATATGGGAGTCGGGGACAAAGCGATGGTCTGCCTGGCGGGCGCGCTGCTCGAACAGCAGGATGGACTCGGCCTTGTTTGAGGCGGCTTGCTGTTCCCCCGAAAGGGAGCCGCCCCCCGATGGATTGGGCAGCGACAACCCCTCCAGGCGGAATACCCACTCCTCGCGCTGGTTGAGACGCTCCCGCGAGGTGACCAGCAGTTTCACATGCGGCGCGGCTGCCAGCAAATCGGTCAGTGCCGCGGCGGATTCGGCAATCAGATGCTCGAAATTGTCGAGAATCAGCAGCATTTCTTTGGCGTGCAGATATTCGAACACCTGGAGGCGAGGTTCCGGCGCAGCCACAAGCGAGAAGTTCAGGGCCTGGGCGATGGACAGGAACAAATGATTGGCATCTTGCACCCCGACCAGCGGGACGAAGACGGTGCCATCCAGAAAGGCGTCTGGATTTTTTTCGGCGTAACGCAGGGCCAGACGGGTCTTCCCGACTCCTCCCCATCCAACCAGGGTGAGAAGCCGGCAATCCGGTGAGGCCAGCAAGCGGCTGATTTCGGCCAGTTCGCGCTTTCGGCCTACGAAAGAGGTCAACTGAGCGGGGAGCGCAAAACGCGGGCGCGCTTCGGCGGCCCGGATGCGCCGGTACAGGGCTTGCGTCTGGCCGGAGGGTTCAACACCAAACTCGTCGGCCAGCATCCGGCGGCAAATGTTGTACTGGCGCAGGGCCTCGCCGCGCTGACCGGTGTGCAACTGGTGGTCAGCGATGCCCACGAAGGCCTGCGACAGGCCATTGAGCGGGTATTCTACGGCGCAACCTGGCAACGTTGCCGGGTGCACTTCATGCGCAACCTGCTGGCTCATGTACCCCGGAAGGACAAGAAGGCGGTGGCCGCCTGGGTGCGCACCATTTTCGCACAGCCTGACCTGGAAAGCGCACAGGCGCAACTTGCCAAAGTCCGGGAAGAACTGGCCGACCGATGGCCGAAGGCAGCCGGCCTGCTGGAACAGGCCGCAGACGACATCCTGGCTTTCATGCACTTCCCGGAAGAACACTGGAAACGACTGGCGACCAACAATTTGGTGGAACGCCTGAACCGGGAGATCTGCCGCCGAACGGACGTAGTGCAGGTCTTCCCGGATGAAGACTCGCTGATCCGCCTGGTCGGTGCCCTGCTGATGGAAGTCGATACCGAATGGGCGGTGGGACGCCGTTATTTCAGCGAAGGCTCGATGCGTACGCTGCTCGAAAAACCTCCCGAAAAGGAAACTTGACGGTGTATCTTAACAAATTCAGGCCCTGCCGCACGATGCCCTTTTTACACCACTTGACAAGACGCTAACCATGGAAGTATCACAGCACGACACGACCGCTACACCAATGGCGACGGTTAAAGCAAAAAACCCCCTGTTCCCCCGCCCGGAAGCGGGGTCTAAGTACGAACCGCCCAAGTGAGGGGGGCACCCGGGCGG
>DRKV01000301.1 GCA_011051635.1 Chloroflexota bacterium
AACAGCCAGAAAACAACGTTGAGGCTAACCATGGTGTTTTGCTCCCTGCCCGCGGGGGGGCTGAACGACTAAATGGCCGATATGTTCTGCTGCCTGGGGGGTAGCCAGGGACCGCATGGCGCGGCGCATGTTCTTCAGTCTGTCTGTCGAACGCGCCAGCGATACAAGGGTGGGGAGGAGGTCGCTCTCCAAAGCGGCATCGGCCAGGACGAGCGCCGCGCCGCGTTGTTCCAGGTACTTGGCGTTGACCTGCTGGTAGCGCCAGGCGTGGGGATAAGGCACCAGCACCGCAGGCAGCCCGAAGTAAGGGAATTCTCCGATGGAGGAAGCCCCGGCCCGGGAAAGCACCAGGTCGGCGGCGGCCAGGGCGGCTCCCATCTCCTCGCCGTGCAGGTAGGCGTGCAGGTGGTAGCGTCCCAGCGCCTCCAGGGAGAGGGCGCGGACGGCCTCCTGCACCTCCGCCCAGTCGCGCTGCCCGGTGACGTGGATGATTTGCATCTCGCGCAGGAGGGCGGGGAGGTGGCGCACCACCGCCCGATTGATGGAACGCGCTCCCAAACTGCCGCCGAACACCAGCAGGGTGGGACTGTCGTCCCGCAAGTTGAAGCGGGCGCGGGCTTGCGGACGTTCCCAGCGGGTCAACTCAGGACGGATGGGGTAGCCCGTCACCGTGGCCGGAATGCGGCGGGGGAAGAAAGCCCGCGAATCTTCCACCGTCAGGGCGATGTGGTCGGCGAAACGGGAGAGCGCTTTGAGCGCCAGCCCCGGCTCGATATCCGGCACGTAGAGCAGGAGACGGGGGCGGGGACGCATCATGCGGGAGGCCAGGGCTACCGGCACGGCCACGTACCCGCCGGTGAAGAAGAGCGCATCGGGGCGAAAGCGCCTCAAAACGCGCCGCGCCGCCAGGAGACCGCTCCCCAATTTGGCGAGGTTGCCGGGCAGGGAGCGCAGACCGACGCCGTGTACGCCCGCCGCCGGGACGCTCTCGAAGGGAACCCCGGCGCGCTCCACTAGGTCGGCTTCCATACCGCCCGCTCCGCCCACCCATAAAGTTTCCAGGTCAGGCATCTGTTTTCTGAGCGCGTGCAGGACGGCCAGGGCGGGATACACGCCGCCGCCGGTGCCTCCGGCGCAAATCAACAACCGCATGGAGTTGCCGCTCCTTTTCCTGCCTGCTCAGTGCGGTTTGCCGGGCAACGCTGCCCAGAATGCCCACACTGACCAGCGAGATGACCAGGTTAGAGCCGCCCGCACTGATGAAAGGCAGCGCGTTGCCCGCGAAGGGCATCAGGCCGACCATGACGGCCATGTTTATCATCGCTTCCATCCCAATCCAGCCGCCCAGACTGGCCGCCAGCACCTGCCCCAGCATATCGGGGGCTTTGCGGGCAATCACCAGACTGCGCCACACCAGCAGCACGTAGAGCGCCACCACCAGCGCCGCGCCCAGCAGCCCGGTCTCCTCGCCAATCACGGCGAAGATGCTGTCCGTGGGGGGGACGGGCAGGCCGGTCAACTTGGTGGAGGATTCCCCGATGCCCACCCCGAACAACCCGCCGTTGGCGAAGGCTTCCAGCGAGCGCTGCACGTGGTAGGAGGAAGTCAGGGGGTCGCGCAGCCCCTCCACGTAGGTCTGGACGCGCAGCCGCCCCGTGGGGCTGAGAGCCACCAGCAAAGCGCCCACCAGGGCCGCCCCGCTCAACAGCGCCAGGATGCGCCGCCAGTCGCCGCCCGCCAGGAAGTAGAGCAGGCCGCCCAGCATCAGGATGGTCGTCGCGGCGCTCAAATCGGGCTGGAGGAAAATCAGCCCCCCCACCAGCCCCAGGATGGCGCCCAGGGGCACCAACCCGAAGTTCCAGTCGTTGATGTGCTCCCGGTGCGTATCCAGCCAGGCGGCCAGATACAGGATGATGACCAGTTTCGCCAGTTCCGAGGGCTGCACCGAACCGCCCAGCAGGTTGCGGGTCGCTCCCAGGCGCAGTTCGCCCCGCACCAGCACCAGCAGCAAGGCGATTACCGTCCCGCCCATCGCCAGAATGGAAAGGCGCTTCCACCAATGGTAATCCATGCGGAAGGCGACCAGCGCGGCGGTCAGGCCGAGACCCAGCCACATCACCTGCCGCCGAAAGATGCGGGTCGGCGAACCGTAGATTTGGAGCGAGAAATCCCAACTGGCGGAGTACACCATCACCAGCCCGAAGACCAGCAAGGTGGCGACCACCAGCGTCAGGGGCAGGTCAATCTGCTCCAGCCACGCCCCGGGGCGGCGCGCTCTGGCGGTAGCGGTCACGCGAGTGCCTGTACCCATGCCCGAAACTTCTCTCCTCGTTCTGCAAAATCGCGAAATTCGTCGAAACTGGTGCCGCCCGGCGAGAGCAGCACCACGTCGCCCGCTTCGGCGACGGCGGCGGCCTGTTCCACGGCCTCGTGCAGCCTCTCGCAGCGGTGCAGCGTGTAGGGGCGTTCTCCGCCGCGGCCCACGGCGCGGGCAATCAGGTCGGCGGCCTCCCCGAAGACAATCAGGTGGTCAACCCGCTGGCGCACCAGGGCGGCGAAATCGTCCCAGGGCAGTTTCTTGTCCCGCCCGCCGGCCAGGAGTACCAGCGGCTCGTCGAAAGAGCGGATGGCGGCCATAGCCCGCTCCGGGGCGGTGGCAATCGAGTCGTTGTACCAGGCCACCCCCCGCCAGGTACGCACCAGTTCCAGCCGGTGGGGGACTCCGGTGAAGTTTTCGATACCCGCCCGCACCGCCTCAGGGGGGAGACCGGCGGCCAGGGCGATGGCCGCGGCGGCCAGACAGTTATCCAGGTTGTGCCGCCCGCGCAGGCGGATGAGACTTTGAGGCAGCAGCCGCCTTTGGGAACCCTCCGCTCCCTGAAAAGTCAGCCACCCCTCGGGACTCAGCCAGGTTCCCGCCTCCCCTTGGGGGGGCTGCCGTTCCCCAAAGGTCAGCAGCCGCCCGCGGGTGTGTCCCGCCAAACCCCGCGAGCCGGGTTCCTCCCGATTGAGGACGGCAACATCCTGCGGGGTCTGGAAATCCAGAATGCGGGCTTTCGCCGCCGTGTAGGCCTCCATCGTGCCGTGCCGGTCGAGGTGATTGGGGGTCACGTTGAGCACTGCGGCCACCTGCGGGGAGCGGGTCATCACCTCCAGTTGAAAACTGGAAAGTTCCACCACCGCCAGGTCGCCGGGCTGCATGGCTTCCATATCGGCGATGAGGGGGTTGCCGATGTTGCCGCCCACCCAGACGCGTCCCGTTTGCCAGCCCGCCCGCCCCATGCGCCCCACCAGGGTCGTGGTGGTGGTCTTGCCCGCCGAGCCGGTGATGCCGACCACCTTGCAGGGAGCGGCCTCCAGGAAGATTTGCGAGTCGTTGCTCAGCGGGATGCCCCGCCGCACGGCTTCCTGCACCAGGGGCAGGTCGAGGGGCACGCCCCCGGAGGGACACACCAGGTCGCAGTCATCCAGCAGAGCGAGAGGGTGGCCGCCGGTCTCCCAGCGGAGGGGGAGTTCCGCGAGAGCCCGTCGTGCCGCCTCCAGGGCTTCCGGCGGGCGCCGGTCGTTGAGCGTGACCCGCGCTCCCTGCCGGGAGAGGTAACGCGCCAGCGCTTGCCCCTGCCTCCCCGCGCCGATGATGAGGACGTTCCTGTTTGCGTAGGTCATACTACCGCCAGAGCGAACCCCAGCATGGCCGCCAGGAGACTGATGAGCCAGAAGCGTTGTACCACCTGCGTTTCGCTCCAGCCGGAGAGTTCAAAATGGTGGTGCAACGGGGCCATCTTGAAGATGCGCTTGCCCTCGCCGGTGCGCCAGCGGGTGTACTTGAAATACGAGGTCTGCAAGATGACGCTCAGCGTAGTCGCTAGGGGGATGACGGCAATCACAGGCAGGAGCGCCCATTGCCCGCTCATCAGGGCGACCACGGCCAGGGTCGCTCCCAGCGCCAGCGAGCCGGTATCGCCCATGAAAAGTTGGGCGGGATGGACGTTGAACCACAAAAAGCCGAACAGCGCCCCGGTCAACGTGAAGCAGAAGCGCGCCAGGAAGATTTGCCCTTGCAGGATGGCGATGGCGCCGTAGGTGGCGAAGGCGGTGGCGGAAATCAGCCCGGCCAGCCCGTCCAGCCCGTCGGTCAGGTTGACGGCGTTGGAGGTGCCCACAATCAGGAAGAGCGCCGTCGGCAGGTACCACGCGCCGAGTTCTACCTCGCCCTTGACCGCCGGAAGGAAGAGTTCGGGCACGTCCAGGACGTTGTGCAGGCCGAAAGCAATCACCCCGGCGAGGAGCAGTTGGAGGGCGAATTTGGTGCGGGCGCGCATCCCGGCTACCCGGCGCTTGCCGCGGATGCCCTCCCAATCGTCTATCGAGCCGAGCACGCCGTAAGTCAGCAGGGTGAGGACGGGCATGTACACCGAGAGACCGAGTACCTTCAGCCCCAGCAGGGAAGCGGCGTTCAGGAGGGTGGTAATCAGTGCCACCGGCAGGATGATGAGCCAGCCGCCCATCGTGGGGGTTCCCAGTTTTTCAAAGTGCCGCTGCGGGCCTTCGACGCGGATGAGTTTGCCAATTTTGAAATGGCGCAGCACCCGCAGCATGGGTTCGCCCCAGATGACGGTCAGCATGAAACTGAAGGCGCCCAGCGCCAGGGCCATGGATGTCTGGGTCACTCGGCGGCCTCCAGGGCGCTGACAATCGTTTCCATGTGCATACTGCGCGAGCCTTTCACCAGGACGACGTCGTTTTCGGTAAGCCGGTCGCGCAGGAGGGCGATGGCTTCCTCCGTATCTTCCACCTCAGCGATGCGGCGGCGGGGCATACCCGCCGAGCGGGCCGCGCTGGCGATGATGTGGGCGCGGGGCCCGACGGTAATCAGTTCATCGGCGGCCTGCGCCGCCCGCACGCCGACCATTTCGTGTCCCTGGCGTTCGTAGGGGCCGAGTTCGAGCATGTCTCCCAGCACGGCGATTTTGTGTCCTTCCAGTTCTTCCAGCAGGTTGAGCGCCGCCAGGGTGGAGGCCGGCGAGGCGTTGTAGGTATCGTCCAGCAGGAGCGCGCCGGAGGCCGAGCGCACGGCCACCAGGCGCAATTGGGCATGTCCGCCGCGCAGGCCGCGCACGATTTCCTCCCAACTCAGCCCTTCGGCCAGCCCGACGGCTGCGGCGCGCAGGGCGGTGTGGACGGAGTGCCGCCCAATCATGGGGACGCGCAGGTAGAGCGTATCGTGTTTGTAGTGCAGCCGGAAGCGCACGCCTTCCAGCCCCAGCCCTTCGATGTGGTCGGCCCACAGGTCGGCCTCGGGGGTCAGGCCGTAGGTGAAGACATGGGCCTGGGTGCGCTCCGCCATTCTGCGCACCCAGGGGTCGTCCTGGTTGAGGATGGCGATGCCGTCGGCGGGCAGGGATTGTACCAGTTCCGATTTGCCCTCGAAGATAGCCTCCTGCGAGCCGGCGCGCTCGGCGTGGACGGTTCCGATGTTGGTCACCACGCCGATGTGGGGTTTGGCAATCTCGCACAGGAAAGCAATCTCGCCGGGGACGTAGAAGCCCATTTCCAGGACGGCGCGCTGATGGCCTTCGCTCAGGCGCAGGAGAGTGAGCGGCAGGCCAATCTCGTTGTTGAAGTTGCCTTCGTTTTTCAAGGTGCGATACCGTTCGGAGAGCACGCCGGCGGTGACTTCTTTGGTGGTGGATTTGCCCACGCTCCCCGTGATGCCCACTACCTTGATGTGTTTCATCCGTTCCCGCCAAAAGCGGGCGGTTTGCTGCAAAGCCCGGACGGTGTTCTCCACCCGCAGGCAGTAGGGTGGAGAGAATTCTTTGCCCTCCTGCATCCAATCGGGCTTGCGCAAATCAACCACGGGCAAACCGGAGACATCGCGCTCCACGAGAGCGTAGGATGCGCCCCGCTGAAAAGCATCTGCGACGTACTCATGCCCGTCCGTGCGGCTCCCCGGAATGGCGATGAACAGACTGCCCGGTATAGCCCGGCGGGAGTCAATCACGGCATCGGTTATCGGGCGGCGTCTGGCCTGCGGTGGGGAGTCTCCGCTGAGCGCTTCGAAGAGGTCGGCAAGGGTGAGCATGGAGGGGCGAAAGTGGGGAAGTTTGCAAGTGGGAAAGTACGAAAGTTTGCAAGTACGAAAGTTTGCAAGTACGAAGGTTTGCGAGGGAGTGACGGGGTGAGTGGGGGGGACGCCGTACCCTGTACGTTGTACCCTGTACGCTGTACGCTGTACGTTGTACGCCGCACCTCGCACGTCTCCCGCAACTCTCACGGTTTCCCGTTCAGGGAGGTATGCAGGGATTGGCGCACGGCATCAGGGGGAATATCCATCAGGACGACCAGGCGCTCCACCACCTGGCGGAAGACAGGGGCGGCGACGACAGAACCCCAGATGGATGCGGTCGGCTTCTCAATCCAGATGTAAACCACGAACTGCGGGTCGTCCACCGGACCCCAGCCCACAAAGGAGGCGTTGGTCACGTCGCTGGTGTAGCCGTAGGGGGTGGGGATTTCCGCCGTGCCGGTCTTTCCGGCCAGGCGGTAGCCTTCCACCAGCGCCACGGAGGATTCCTCCTCCAGCGATTGCGCCAGCATCTCGGTCACGGTAGCCGCCGTCTCGGCGGAGATGGGCTGGTTGGTCACCTGGGTGGGGATGTCGTATTGGTAGCCTTTGTCCACGATGGCCTTGACCACGTGGGGCGTGACCATTTTACCCTGATTGGCGAGCGCGGCAACCGCGGTGACCATCTGAACGGGGGTGACGGAAACGCCCTGCCCGAAGGAATTCGTCCCCAGGTCGGCGTCGTACCAGTTGGAGTCGCCGGGGTGTTTGAGGTGCCCTGTGGCCTCTCCGGCCAGGTCAATGCCGGTGCGGCGTCCGATGCCGAAAGCATCCATGTAGTTGTAGAACTGGCGCACGCCCAGTTGGGAGGCCACCCAGGCCAGGCAGACGTTCAGGGAGTGCTGCATACAGCCGGTCATGTTCTGCGGCCCCCAGGCTCCGCCGTCCCAGTTGCGGATGGTGATACCGCCAATCTCGAAAGCGCCCTGGTCAATGAATTCGGTCTTCGGGGTGACCGCTCCGGCATCTATGGCGGAGGCCATGGTCAAGACCTTGAAGACGGAGCCGGGTTCGTAAGCCTGGCTGATGGCGCGGTTGAAAGGGGTGCTGCTGTCCCGAAAGATGTCGGCGTAGCGCCAGTACTCGTTGGGGTTGAGTTGCGGAGTGGATGCCATCGCCAGGATTTCGCCCGTTTTGGGGTCCATTACCACGATGGTGCCGGATGCCGCTCCGTTGGCTTCCACGCTGGTGCGCAGGATGTCCTCGACGGCATCCTGGATTTCTCGGTTGATGGTCAAAATCAAACTTGCCCCTACCGGGGAGATGTCGTCGGCATCTACCTTGTAGGGGTTTTGGGCTATCCAGACTTCTTTGGCGTTGCCCGCCAGCAGGTCGTTGAATTTTTCCTCCAGTCCGAAGTACCCGCGTCCTTCCACGCTGACGAAGCCCAGGAGGTTGGAGGCCAGATTGTCTTCGGGGTAGTAGCGCATCAAATGCGGCTGATACACCAGCCCATCCAGAGAGGGGGGCGGAACCCCCTTTGCGGAGGGCGCGGTGTTCCCCGCGAGTTTGGTCTGCTCCCGATAGGTTTCCAACTGCTCTACCTGTTCGGCGGAAACGTAGTCGGTAAGCACCACGTAGCGGGGCGTATCGCCCGCGCTGGCCTGGGTGATTTTCTCCAACGTATCAACCGGGTCCAGCCCCAGGATAGCGTGCAGAGCGGAGGCAATCGTATTGGCGTTCTTGACGCGGTGGGTCTCCACGCCTACCTGGTAGACGGTGATATTCCCGGCCAGGGTGTGTCCCCAGCGGTCGTAGATTTGCCCGCGGGTAGGTTCCAGTGTGGATTGGTATTCCTGGTATTGCTCAGCCTGGGCGCGCAGGGCCTCGGCCATGGGCGTGAATTGCATCCGCCCGATTTGGCCGACGATAGCCAGACCAAAAACGCCGAAAAAGAGGCCTAAAAGGCTGTAGCGCCAGGATGATGGTCTCATGGGGCAAGAAAGTGGGGCAAGAAAGGTTATGGGGTAGCAGGCAGGGCGCTGACGACTTGCGGCCAGCCCAGGGTGGTGAATTGCCGTTGGACCCAATCGAGCAGGGATTCGGAAAAATCTGGATGTACCAGCGTTTGGGGAGGCGGGGTAGGGGCGGGAGCCAGAGTTACGGGAGCGCGTCCGTTGTAGCCGGGGACGACTACGTATTGAATCTGCTCCGGGGAGGCAGGAACCAGCCCCAATTTTTCGGCGCGTTCCTGCAACGTGTCCGCGGCGGTCAATGCTGCCAGTTGGACCGTCAAATCGGCGTTGACGCGCCGCGTCCTCTCGATTTCAGCCTGCATATACTGAATTTCGCGCCCCAGGGTGGCAGCGCGTGAACTCACGCTCAGGTACAGACTGGCCAGGAGAGCCAGCGATACCAGTCCCAACAGAAAAGACCCCAGCCAG
>DRKV01000302.1 GCA_011051635.1 Chloroflexota bacterium
CCTTCGGGATGCTGTCGCTGCGCCAGTCGTGGGCAGCGACCACAACCATCACGCCGTACTTGCGCCCCTGGCGGGTCACGTCGGCCAGCACGTTTTGCGTGGCGCGGTTGACCAGGTAGGTGTTGGCCTCGTCGACCAGGACGGTGATGTGCGGCAGAGGCTCTCCGGCGGACTGGTTGTACTCGTCCAGGTTGCGGAACGGACGCCCTCCCGACGGATTACTGAACCGCTCCCCGCGTTGGCGGTAGACATCCAACAGGCGGGCCAACAGGTTGTCGAAAGCGGCCTGCGAACCGGCAGGGGGGAGGGCCGCATAAGGTGCCCACTCCGCCCGGCTGAAGGTGTTCTCCTGAGGGTCGGCCAGGTACAGTTCGTGCCCGTGACGCAGGGCGGTGACGGCCAGCAGGCGCAGAAAGGTGGATTTCCCACTCCCCGGAGCGCCGCCTACCAGGATGTTCTGCACGTCGCGGGCGTGCAGGTGCAGGTGTTCGTCCACGCTCACCCCCAGGGGAAAGACGTGCGGGGGAACCTGCTCCGGGTAAGGCAGATTGTCGGGCAGGTGCGGCCTGTGGGGGAATATGACGTAGCGCGCCCCGCTGTGGTTGCTGGGGAGCACCACGGCGCCGCCCAGCAGCGTGCCGATTTCATGGCAGACGCCCTTCGCCAGCACCGCCCCGGACGGACGTTCCAGCGCCAGGGGGTTCAGGCGGGCGATTGCTACCGGCAGTGTCCCCTCCAAAAGGGGCATGTCCGTGTAGATGACCTGCGCCACAGCGGTGCGGGCATCGCCCAGGCGTTTCTGCCGCCAGGCGGTCGCGATTGCTTGTTGGATACGTTCCACCGGAAGGTATTGCGTTTGATACATATCAGGCCTCACTTTCCATCAGACGGGGACGCACTTCTTCCAAAATGGGGCGCACTTCGGGGTTATGCGGGGGCAGGTATACGACGGCGGGAGGTTCCTCCCCGGAGGAGATGGCGTCGGTCAGGGGCATCATTCCCGGCACCTGTTGGGCCTGCTCCCAGGTCAGGCCGCGCACCATACGGGCCAACTGCTCACGGGCTATCATGCGCTCCTGCCGTCCGACATCGTCCAGACCGTCCACCAGGATGGGCGATGCACCGTTGCGCAGGGCATGTCCCAGCGCCCGCCCAGGGATGAGTACCTGGGTGCGCCGGGTGCGCCGCCGGGGGTTGTTCGGGTCGGGTTCTTCGATGGTAGTGATGATATACACTTCCCCGCCCGGTCCGGAGACGGTGCGCTTTTCCAGTGCCCTGGCGTCGAAGTAGTCCCGCACGGAGCGAAAGACCATCCACAGGCCCACGACCACGAAGATGGTCACGGTCAGCCAAAAGATGCCCGGCAGGAAAGCCCGCACAGGCGTCAGGCGGGCGTCCCAGGCGGCGCGCTGTTCATCGGCCTGCACCTGCCGCTGGATAGCCATTTGCGTGGCGGCTGCGGGGGTCAGGGTGGCGGGCGCCATCTGGGTGGCGGCTCCCTGGGTGGCCGCCAGGGCGTACGCATTGGCGGTGGCGGTAGCCTGCTCGTGCAGCAGGCGGATTTCCTGTTCGGCGGCCTGGGCTGTCTGGTAAGCGGCCTGGGTAGCCTGCAAGGAGCGTTCAGCCTGGGCCTGCTGGGTCGCCAGGAGCATAGCCTGGGCCGCGGCCTGCGTGGCCTGGGCGTTGGCTTGCGCCAGGTATGGGTCTTCGGCGCGCATCCCCTGCGCAGGAGGCTGCGCCGGGGCGCAGGCTGCCAGCAGGAGGAAGAACAGGGAGATAATGAACGGGTATTTCACGCGGTCTTCTCCTGTTCACGCCAGTACCAGCGGGCCAGGAGGACACGGGGGTTGCCCGGCTTGTCCTGAATGCCCAGTTTGGCGTAGATGCTGCGAGTGTGATTCTTCACCGTGTTGGCTCCAATGCGCAGGCGGCTGGCAATCTCGGCGTTGGTGCGCCCTTCTGCTATCAGGGCGGCGACTTGCCGCTCACGGGGGGAAAGAGGGGTGTTCATGGTCTCTATCGCCTACAAGTGCGGAATGGTAAAGTCCACCGTTCGTCTGGGCTTCTTGAAATACGCTCTCCAGACGCCCGGCTGAAGGTCTCCGCCGGAGAGAATGCTCAACAAAGGATGCCGGGCCGCGATAGGGGGAGTGACATCGGGGGGACGCATTGCACCGACGACGGCGGTCCAGCGCAGGGGGGAGCAGCGGGCGGTCAGCGCCAGGCCGGTTTGCGGGCTGCAAAATACGAGCGGCCACAGACCGGCGGAAGGCCCATCCTGAAGCAGGCCCGGTGGGAGAGCCTTGGCTGCGGCGTCTCCGTCGGCCAGTACAACCAGGTAGCGGGTCTCTTTGTAGGCGCTGTCGAGCGCCCGTTGGAGACCGTCGTCCCCTGGGCGGGATACCCCGACCAGGATGGGAACTTGATGCGCCCACGCCCACCTGTCAGGCCTGTCGGTGAGCACGTAGGCGGACACCGCGGCGGGGCTGTTGAGAAAGGCGGCGGAGAGCAGCACCGCACCCATCAGAGCGTGCTGGTCCGCATCGGAGATGCAAACCAGCGCCCCGGCCTCGGGGTCGTTCAGTTCCAGAATGACCGGAAAGCCGTCGGTCCCCATGCCCCACATGGCGGTGGGGTTCGGGAACGGCCCCCACACGGTATGGAGTTCCAGCCACTTCCCGATGTGGAGGCGTATCCCGGCTCGCAACTGGGTGCGCCTGCGGGCCAGATTCCGCCGAGCCGCGGAGGCTTGAAGTTGACGGACATCGGCGAGAGAAGGTATAATTTGTCCGGTTGTCCTCACGGCAACTATCCTTTTGGGCCGGTGTGCACACACCGGCCCTTTCGTTTACCAGGGCACGTCGTCGAAGACTTCGTCACGAAAGGCGTCGGGGAACGCCTCGCGGACGCTTCGAAGAATCTCGCCTGCGGCGCTGCGGTCGAGGGCCTCCGGGACGGCGGGGAGAGGCGGCAGGGGGGATAGTTCCAGAGCAGCGATGGCCTGCCTGATTTCCTCGCTGCGGTGTGTGCAGGGATAGTCAACGGTTTGGCCCAGTTCGGGAACAAACCCAAAATGTTTCACCGGCGCGGTGGCGGGGGCAACGGAGACAGGGTGCAGATAGCGCACGCGCTCGATGACGCCGTGACGAACCACGTCCCAGTACCCATCTCCGTCGGGGTGCTCGTTGAGCACAATCACGCTGCGGGTGCTGGCGTAGCGCTCCCCGTCCTCGTCCTCGGCGCATACGCCGTAGGTGAGTTCGTAGGCTGAGACAGGTGTGGAAAGGTCTTCCAGCCAGGCGGCGGCTTTGCGCCGATTATCGGCCAGGGCCGCCATGCGCTGCTGGGCGACGGTCGTCGATGCCTGCCGGTACGCGCGGCGGGCGAGAATTTGCGCCCGGGCGCCTGCCTCGTGTTTGTCCCAGGCGTCGTTGTCTTCCGGGAACTCCCGGCGGCACATGGCGATGTGGGATTGCAGCCAGTCTTCGTCTTCGGCGGCGATGATGTCGCCGTACAGCGTGGCGATGAGCGACCGCTTGCGCGCTGTCCGCTCTTGTTTCGTCTGGTCTGCCCGAATCTCCCGCCAGCGGTCGAGTGACCGCTGCCATTCGTCCGCTCGCTCCGGGCAGATGGCCGTTGCCTGCTCCACCAGCGCCAGTGCCTCCGACTCTTCCTTCGGGGCGGAGTGGTAGAGTTCCAGAGGGGATACGATGCTTTTGGCCTGCTTCTCGCGCTGCCGGAAGTCGGTCTCCTCCCACTCGCGGCGGGCATCCAACAGGGCGCGGGCGGTTTGTTCCACCGGGCGTCTCCGTGAGCCGTTGGCGTACGACCAGTAGATGTCGGACACGCTCCATTGTTCGGACTGAGAGTCAAGGCGCGCCCGGACGGTCAGGTACATCGTAGCCAGGCGCATCTCGTCCGGCAGACGGAACGTATAGAGGGCTTCCAGATTGCGAACGGGTCCACTCCGACGCTTGTTGAAGTCCGCGCTGGCGTGGGGGGCGACGGCTTCCCACAAGTCTCCCAGCGCCGCCGCTGCGGCCTTCCGGATGGCTTGTCTGCCCGCTTCAAAGCGGGCGGCCTCGACTTGCCGCTCCTGCCGGAGCGCCTGCTGCGCCTGTTCCAGCAGGGCGGTCAGGGGGTTGTTGGGGATGGTGGTTGTGGTAGTCATACGTTTCTCCTGAGATTTTTTTTGGGGGACTGCGTCATTTGTCCCGTAAGTTC
>DRKV01000303.1 GCA_011051635.1 Chloroflexota bacterium
AGAGCAGCAGCAGGGTGGGCGTGAGCAGCACCAGGATGAAACTGCCGGGGTCGCGCAGGATGTGATGCCACTCTTTGCGGGCTACTGCCCAAATGTGGTTGGTTCGCATCACGCTTCCCTTTTCCGGGCCTCCTCAAGGAGAGGGTTTTGCTTCAGGAAGGCCAGGCGGGTGGCCTGGTCCACCCGATTGAGCGGGCAGTTGAAATTCATGCACCGGTTGCACATGCCGGCCTCGGTGCGGGCAAAAAAGGCGATGACGAAGACGATTTCCAGCGCAGCCCAGAGCCATTGCGAAGTCCACAAAAAAACGGCGGCGGGATAACCGAAGATGAAAGCCAGACCGGCGAGGAAGATGACGGTTTCGGCCCGACTCATCGGCCCCGGACGGTAGCGCCACGGTTTGGGGGAGCCGTAGTTGGCCCAGCATTTCAAACTGTTTCCCTCTTCGGCGTAGTGGGGGCAGTGCGAGCACATGACGCGAATTTCAATCAGCCCGAAGTAGGATAGCGAGAAGGCCACCCACAACCCGAAAGGCCAGACGCCGAAGCGATAGAGACCGATGCCTCCCAAGATGAAGGCGGGCATCACAGAAGCCAGGAACGCGCCGAGGTCTTTGTCGTTGAAATGGCAATGCAAACGGCTGGCGAGGGCGCAATTCTCGCAGGATGGCCGGATGCAGGTCGCGATGGGCGCTTCGGGGTCAAGGAACATGGGCTTCTTCTCTCTCGCGTAATTCCCGAATGGTGGAAATGAAGACCTCCTCCATGCTCGGAGGGGCCAGACGGATACTGCGGTAAGCCAGTTTGTGCTTCTTGAGCGCCCTCTCTACCTCCTTGAGACGCTTCGCCCCGGCCCCCGCTTCCACCAGAATGTGCAGGGCTTCCCCGTAGGTCTGCACCTCGCGCACGCCCTCCAGGCTGGCGACGAGGTTCCGCGCTGCCTGCCAGTCCGTCGGGTGCAGTTCGATGACCTCCGCCCCCAGTCCCCGGCGGATTTCCCGCGGTGGCGCGCAGGCCGCCAGTTTCCCGGCGTACATCAGCCCGACCCGCGAGCAGCGGTCGGCCTCGTCCATGTAAGGCGTGCTGACCACGATGGTGGCGCCGCCCAGATGCAGGTCGGTGAGGATGTTCCAGAACTCGCGGCGGGCGATGGGGTCCACGCCGGTGGTGGGTTCGTCCAGGAGCAGGATTTCCGGCTGGTGGATGAGGGTGCAGGCCAGGGCCAGTTTCTTCTGCATCCCGCCGGAAAGTTGCCCGGCGCGCCGCTCCCGGAACTCGGTCAGACCGGCGAATTCCAGCAAGTGGGCGGTGCGTTCGGGGCGCGCCTCGCGGGGTACGTCGTAGATTTCGGCGAAGAAGGCCAGGTTTTCATCCACGCTCAGTTCGCTGTAGAGGCTGAAACGTTGCGCCATGTAACCGATGTGCTTCTTGACGGCTTCGGCCTGGCTTTTCAGGTCGTAATCGAGGACGCGGGCCTCGCCGCCGGTGATGTCGAGCAGTCCGGCCAGCAGCCGCAGGGTAGTGGTCTTGCCTGCCCCGTCGGGGCCGACCAATCCGAACAGTTCCCCGGCCTGGATGTCGAGGCTCAGCCCGTCCACGGCGCGGGCGGTCTTGAAATCGCGGGTCAGGTTGCGGAGCGAGATGACGGACATGCTACTTCTTCACGTAGCGGATGAGCCACAGGATGAGCAGGGCGCTAATCCACGGTTCGGTGCTGACGCCCAGCCAGCGCATGGTATCGCTGAAGCCCATCGCCGGGATGACGTAGTAATCCAGCAGCCCGACGACGACGGTGGTCAGCACGGCGACGAGGTAATCGCCCTGCACCCCAATGGGGCGGTTGTCCTTCCATATCAGCCCGGCGACGAAGCCGACAATCAAACCGAGGACAATCATCGCAATGAGCACGAGTACGATAGTCATCAGGAACCTCCGGTTCACACTTTCACACTTTCATACTTTCACGCTTCCTGCAACGCCACCACGGGGATTTGCTCCGCCATGCGGCGCAAACTCTCCGGGGAGCCGTCGTAAGGCGCGCCCATCAACCGGGTCAGTTCGCGCAGGGCTACGGGGTGTTCCCCGGCGTATCGCTGCAGGATGCGCTCGGCCTCTTCCAGCGGTAGGCGACGGGCCTCGGCGGTCATCTTGCGCCGCCCTACCTGAATGCTCACTTGCGGGGTCTTCATCACGTTACGGAACCACTGCGACTTTTCGCCGAAGCCGGAAGCCACGTACCAGGTCCTGGTCTGCGGGTCGTGGTGGATTACCTCCAGGACGGCTTGCCGCGGCAGACCGCTTTTCCGTCCGGTGTGGGTCAGCAGCAGGAAGCGCTCCCGCAGGAGCCAGCCGAGATGCAGGCGGTACAGCCAGATGGGCAGCCGCCAGGGGATAGCCGCCAGGCCGCGGGGCGGTCTTTTCACGGCGTTTTCTCCTTTCCTGTCAGCAGCCCTTCCAAAATCAGGTCGAAGCCGCGGCGGATGTTCCGCTCCACGTCCACCGTTTCGGGGTCGTACACCCACAACAGGAGCGTTCCCTCGAAAAGCGCGCCTAA
>DRKV01000304.1 GCA_011051635.1 Chloroflexota bacterium
CCTGGCGCATGAACCGGCCAGGGCAAAAGGGCATTTACAAGCAAATCAGGGATAATGCAGGAAATCTAACCTGAGACCACAGGGCGGCCAGGAATGGCCGGTCGTACACAACGGATGCGATTGTAGCACAAGGGGGTGTTTTTGTAAAGCACAGGCCGACCCGTGCGGGCCGGCCTGTGGATACTCCAAGTCTCGATAGAGCCGTTTTTTTAGTATTCCGGCATCGGAGGAGCAGCCGGCTTGTTCTCTTCGGGCACGTCGGTGATGAGCGCCTCGGTGGTGAGAATCATAGCCGCGATGGATGCCGCGTTTTCGAGCGCCCCGCGGGTGACCTTGGCGGGGTCAATCACGCCGGCTTCAATCATGTCCACGTACTCATCGGTCAGCACGTTGTAGCCGATGGTGTGCTTGCCGCTCTTTTCCTGCTCACGGCGCACGTTCTCGATGATAACGGAGCCATCCTTGCCGGCGTTCTCGGCAATCTTCCGCATCGGTACGGTGAGCGCCTTGCGCACCATGTTGACGCCAATCTGGGCATCTTCATTGTCCATCTTGACCTCATCCAGGGCTGCGAGGGCGTTAATCAGGGCCACGCCGCCGCCGGGAACGATGCCTTCTTCCACCGCGGCGCGGGTGGCGGAGAGAGCATCTTCGACGCGATGCTTCTTTTCTTTCAGTTCGGTCTCGGTGGCCGCACCCACACGGATGATGGCTACGCCGCCGGAGAGTTTCGCCAGGCGCTCCTGGAGTTTCTCGCGGTCGTAATCGCTGGTGCTCTTGTCAATCTCGACCCGGATTTGCTCGATGCGGCCTTTGATGGCCTCGGGGTCGCCCTGTCCGCCGACGATGGTGGTTTCCTCTTTGGTGGAGGTCACCTTCTCGGCGCGGCCCAGGTCGGCGATGGTAACGCTATCCAGTTTGCGCCCGGTTTCCTCGGAAATCACGGTGGCGCCGGTCAGAACGGCGATGTCTTGCAGCATGGCCTTGCGGCGGTCGCCGAAGCCCGGAGCCTTGACGGCCAGGACGTTGAGCATCCCGCGCAATTTGTTCAGCACCAGGGTCGCCAGCGCTTCGCCGTCCACGTCTTCGGCGATGATGACCAGTTCGCGCTTGCCAATCTGCACCAGTTTCTCCAGCAAGGGGACGATGTCGGTGGCGGCGGAGATTTTCTTGTCGTAAATCAGGAGGTAGGGACTCTCGATGGAGGCTTCCATCGCTTCGGGGTCGGTGATGAAGTAAGGCGAGATGTAGCCGCGGTCAAACTGCATACCCTCGACGTATTCGGTCTCGAAAGCCAGGCCCTTGGATTCCTCCACGGTGATGACGCCGTCTTTGCCGACCTTGTCCATCACTTCGGCAATCAGTTCACCGATTTCGCGGTCCTGGGCAGAAATGGAAGCCACGTTGGCAATCTCTTCCTGGGTGGTGACTTCGATGGCCTGCTTGCTGATGTTCTCGGCCACAGCCTTGGTGGCGGCCTCGATACCACGCTTGAGCAGCATGGGGTTGGCGCCCGCGGCGAGGTTCTTCATGCCTTCGGTGACGATGGCGTGCGCCAGCACGGTGGAGGTGGTGGTGCCGTCACCAGCGATGTCGTTGGTCTTGGTGGCCGCTTCTTTGAGCAACTGGGCGCCCATGTTTTCGAAGGGGTCTTCCAGTTCGATTTCCTTAGCCACGGTCACGCCGTCGTGGGTGATGGTGGGGGAACCGAATTTGCGGTCAATCGCCACATTGCGCCCCTTGGGGCCCAGGGTAGTGATGACCGCGTTAGCGAGCATGTCCATACCTTTTTGAAGTTTGCGACGGGCTTCCTCAGAGAAGGCCAGTTGTTTCGCTGCCATAACTGCTTACTCCTTTTTCCAAGTTCAAGATGGATTTTAGGTTGATAAAGATGTCAGAATGTGCTTCCGTTTTCCGTTGGAGACAAAACGCAATTAGCACTCAAAAAAAGAGAGTGCTAACCACGCTGTAAATCTTACACGTTGGGCAAGGGTACAGTCAAGGGATGCATCTGCGATTCTTACAAAATGTTGATATTTGACAACTGTTCAGCCTCCTCCACACCCCGTCGCTCACGGGAGTTCTCAAAGCCTCACTTGTTCAGGGTGTGCAGGCGTTCTATGCTAAAATAGAACCAGTCAAGCCTGTTCATCAAACGTACAAAACGCCCCAAAACATCTTGTGAGGATGCCGGTCTCCATCCGCGTTGGGGAAATCCACTGTGTTTTCAGCGACTTGTCAGAGGAGGTCTTCCTATGCGCATCACTGCTACCCTGGTTGCCGAAACCCCCATTTACCGCGGCAACGCCCGCAAAACGCTCTTCACGCGGGATGGGGACGGCAAACAACGCCTTGTCTCTTTAGCAGGGGAAATCGAAGGCACCGCCCAGTCGCTGATGGATGCTTTCATCGGCTCCTCGCGCAACGGGCGTAACATAGGCCTTCTGCATCGTCTCTGGCGGCGGCTGTACGGCGAGAAAATACCCAACGGCCTGATTCGGCGCGTCCGATGCAGCCTGAAAAGCGACAGTTACCCCGCCGACCGCTTCTTCGACCTGCGCATGGGAATCAAACTGGATGAAGACCGCTGGGCGGTGGAGGCCAACGCCAACTACAAATACGAAACCATCTTCCGTAATGCCCGCTTCGATTTCAGCATGGAGGTCAACGACAAACTGCTGTCCCAGGGCGACAACCGCGCCAAACTGTACTACATGCTGAACGAACTGGCTGCCGGACGCTTCTGGTTCGGGGCCGGCAAGAGCAAGGGGCTGGGACGGCTCCGCCTGGAGTGGGAGATTCCCGAGGAGACTCCGCCGCCGCCCATCCAGCCGGAAGCCAACCACCTCAGCATCACTCTGCGCTTCGACGCCCGCAATCCCGTCCTGGTGGGATGGAACTGGGGCAAAATAGACCCCAACCTGCCCGCCTTTGCCGCCGTGGAAGGCCGCGTTTTGGTGGAATCCATGCGTACTTTGCCTGTAGAAGTGCGCCAGCGTCTCAGCATGGTGCTCGGCGGTCCCATCCTCACCGCCGACGACTGGAAGCGCAAACTGGCTGATTACCTCCCCCGCGTCCTGGCCGTCCACCTGCGTGAGCACTCCCAGGGAGAGCGCCAGACCTGGACGCTTTCCGCCGCCGGCCTGGCAAAGTTGAGCAAGGGCAAATACGCCCTCTCCAAGAAGGTGCTCGCCGCGGTCAAACCCTTCATAGACCAGCCTTTCGAGAGCCGCGAGGCCATGCAATCCGCCCTGGAGGAAGCCTTGGGAGACAAGGCCAACATGGCGAAGCGCATCGTCAAGACATCCAAGTCCGCCGCAGAGAAGGTCTTGACCCTCGACGAGCGCATCTGGGAGGAATGGCAGGAAGTCTTTGGCTTTGACGAACAAGTCAAGGAACGGGTGACCCAGGCCCTGGGGGATGAGGCTGCTCTCATCGAGGTCTTCCGGGAGGCGGTACAACCTGTCTTGCCGCGACTCTACGAACAGGTGGACCAGCAAATCAAACTCTCGCAGAGCGACGCTTGGGTGGACCAGGAACTTGAAACCCGCCGCGCCCACCTCAAAATCAAGCAGATGCTCCTCAGCCGTCAAATCGGCGAAGACCAATGGGGCGACCGCCGCAACCCGCCGAAAGGCATCTCCCAGACCCATTGGCAGGAGTTCCTCAAAGCCCACGAGCGGGTCAGTTACCGCCACATGACCGCGCCCCGCAATCTGGAGAAGAGCATCGTCAACGACCAGAACTTCATTCGTTTTTTGCAGGGATACCGCAACAAGACCCGTCAGGAACTGGCACAGCCCTACAACACAGATTACCGCGCCGGCGGCCCCGGCAGACGCGAAATTTCCCAAAAGTACGGCAAGCCTTACGATACGGTCTTCATGCGGATGCTCTCCTGGGCGCCCTCGCGGGAAGGCAATGGAGCCTGGGAAGCCTACATCCCCGGCAGCACCCTCAAGGGCGCTTTCCGCAAGCGCGCCGCCCAGGTGCTCAAGACCCTGTGGGGCGAAAACCGCCGCACGCAGGAAGCCCTGGATGCCCTCTTTGGAGCGCAGGGACGCATCGGGCGCATCCTCTTCTCGGATGCCTACCTGATGGACCCCGCTACTCCCCAGGATGTCTGGTGCTCGATGGATGGCGTCAAGATGGACCCCCGTACCGGTCGCCCTATTGAAAGCGCCAAAGCCGATTACCTCTTCGCCTACGGGCAGGACCTCGTCTTCCAGTGCCGCCTGGATATGCAGGACATCACCCCCGAAGAAGAAGCCGTCCTCGGCATCCTGGCACACCTCCTGAACGATGTGCAGCGCGGCGATGTGGTGGTCGGCGGAGCCAAGACCGATGGCTTCGGCTGGATTGAGGCCGAGATTCAGGAACTCACCTGGCTGAGCGGTGCGTCTCAGGGAGAACTCACCCGTCGCCTCTTCGGAGAGGCCGCCTTGCAGCCGAATGGCATCTGGTACGCCCTTCACCTGGAGGGCGAAGAGGCCGCCCGGACCGTGAGTGCCTGGAGCAAGCCCATCGCCGGGGCGGGGACGGTCGTGCCCGCCAAGCCGCAGCGCACCGCCCAGGGTTTCATCTCGCACCGCTCTTTTGGCGGCTTCAGCGGGATGCTCTTCGTCGGCGTTGAAGTGCTCACGCCCCTGGCTGTCCGCGAGAGCGGCGCGCCCTCTTTCCAGACCGTCCTGGAGGGCGAACCCGTCAACGGCTGGGATTTCTTCTCCCTCACTCCGCCCCACCCCGAAAAGCGTCCCGAAAACCGGCAGTACGCCATCCCCAGCAAGAGCCTCAAGGGGATGTTGCGCCACATCTACAGCATCGTTTCCGATTCCAAAGAACCCAGCCGTAGCCTGCAAAAACTCAATCCGGTAGACCACCTTTTTGGCTTCGTTGGGCAGGGGCCGAATCAGGCCCTCATGGGACGCCTGGCCTTCTCCTTCGGGTTGTTCGAAGCCCCCGAAATGCGCTGGTACAAAGTGCCTTACCCCTATGGCGACTGGCAGTATACCTCCGGAGGCTGGCAGCGCGTTCCCGACCAGGGCGCTAAAATCTCCCAGGTGGACAAAACCTGGCGTCTCTTCCCCCATACGCCTCTCGCCCCTGTCGTCCAGCCGCAAGAAACTTTCGCCCCCGATACCGCCCAGGCCGCCTATTTCCGGGCGGTGGAACCCGGCTCGCAGGCGCGCTTTTCTCTCCGCTTCTGGAACCTGGAGGAGGAAGAATTGCAGCGCCTGGTGTGGTCTCTGGCCCTGGAAGAGAGACTGGCCCACAAGATGGGGCAGCGCCGTTACCTCGGCTTCGGCAGTCTGCGCCTGCGCATCCTCCCCGAGAGTTACCTGATTGACTGGAGCGCCCGCTATGCCGGCAAGCCCGAATCTGCCTGGCAGAAACCCTTCGACCCCGCCCGGTGGCACAATCCGAAGGTCATTTACCACTACCGTGCCTTGAAAGACCTGCTCCATGCTGACGCCATTTGATTGGCTGCGCCTGTGCCGTAGCGGCACGGAACTCATCGCTACTCTGCATCTGCTGGAAAAGCGGCCCGATGTGTTTCGCCAGGAAACCATCGGGCAGCCCTTTTCTGCCCTCCACGCCCCTTGTGAACGTTGTGGAATCTTCGCTCGTGCCGAAGAGATGCCCGCTTCTTTGGATGTGGAGGAGACCCCCGAAGATGCAGGGGGAACGGACTCCCTTTTAGAGGCTCCCGCTCCCCCGGAAGAAGACTCCTCCCCCTTGAGAAATGCCGCGTTGCGGTACTGCCCTGCTTGCGGTATGGTGCGCCGTGCTGCTCCGCGTCTCCACCACACGGCGCGCCGTGCCGTCATGGTGTGGGGGTCGCTTTCCCCGCTTCCTGAATTGCCCCGGAGCCGGGACCCTGTGCCGACGCTCTACCGTCACGACGAACAACACTTTCTGCTCGTCCTGCACCGTGCCGCTTTGCAGGACTGGCTCTCGGACCTCCTGCTGCGCCACGGCCTTTCGCTCACCGGCCTGTTGCAAATTGTCCCTACCCTCCCGCCCGCCTCCGGCTGGATTCTGGGCGATATGCTTGCCCGTCTGCCCGCCTATGAGCGCATCTTCTCGCCCGACAGGCTGCGGGTGCGTTTCTATCCTGCCGGGCACATCGTTTTCCGCACCAAAGAATACGAACGCGCCGGCGTGTTGACCTTCGACGCCCAGGAATTCGCCGCCTATTTGGGAATGGCCGGGGTTTTCCGCACCCTTCTTCTGCCCGAACAGCAGGAAGCCGTCTTCGAAATCCTGAAAATCAAGGACCTGCAGGAGCAGCAATTCCATTGGGGGCGGTTGCTGGGGCTGCTTTCCCCTGAGGCCCGTTCCATGCTCCTTTCGTGGCGGCCCCGCTCGTGGAGCAAGCAGCAAGTCTATCTCCTGGATAAACTACGCCCTTATGCAAAGTATTCTCCCACGCATTAAACTCCTGCGCTACCGGGTTTTCCTGTCCGTTACTTCCGCCGGTGTCCACCTCCGCCAGGGCACTCTGGCCGAACTCTCCTGGCTGCTGGGAGAGAGCATTCGGGAGCGGGTTGCACAGGGAGGTGAGACGCGGCGCTGGCGCAGGGCGGTGACCCCGTGGGAGGAGAGCGGCTGGGTGCGGGCGGTGATGGGCAGTCGCAGGCGATTCCCCGTCTGGCCTGAGATTCGCTGGCCCGTGGATACCATCATCCTGTTTTTGCCCCGCAAGCGGTTTTACGGACAGGGAGAATTGCTTTCCTTCGAAATCAAGTTGATGGGGGAGCACGCCGACCACAGTTTCTTTCTGGAATACATCTTGCCCGCGCTGGAAAGTCTCGGATACACCAGAGTGCCCTGGCGGAAACGCGCCAGTTACCTCTTGTGGGGGCATTTTGACGTGCGTCACGTTTACGTAGCGCGGGGTCTTCGCTGGGAGCCGCTCGTGCAGGACGGCGAGGCGGACCTGCGCGCCCGTCCACAGCCCGACCAGTGGATGGACGGCTGGCCTTTAGAGCCTCCTCCCGGGCGCTCCTTTTCCGCCATCCGCTGGACGCGGCCTTTCGTGACGGAAGACATGGTAAGCCGCGCCCGCCCGGCAAAGCCCGTTCCGCCCACGCTTTCGACGCTTCTGGCCGCATCCGTGGAGCGGCTGGCCGGCCTTCTCACGGCTGGGGATGTCGCCGCCCTGTGGCAGGAACTCTCTCCCGACGAGCAGGCCGACCTGATGGATGCCGTGGAGCAGGCGCGCTCCGTTGCCGTCTCCCGGCATACCTTGCAGGCCAAACGCCGCTTGCGGGGCGCTCCTGTGAATCTGGAGGGAGAACAGGCTTTCGCCGAACAAATCCCTCCTGCCATCATCCCCTACCTGGAATTGGGGAGTATTCTGCACATCGGACGTTACTTGCATTTTGGTTATGGCACGTTCCGCCTGCTGGAATAGGTGGGGCGACTTTGGAGTTGGAAGTATGAAACTGGCTACCTTGTGTTACCTGCGCAAAGACGGACACACCCTCATGCTGCATCGCATCAAGAAAGAGAACGACATGCACCAGGGCAAATGGAACGGGTTGGGCGGCAAACTGGAGCCTGGCGAAAGCCCCGAAGAATGTGTCGTCCGCGAGGTGGAGGAAGAAAGCGGGTTGCGCATCCGCAATCCGCGGCTGCACGGTATCATCACCTTTCCTGCTTTCGATGGCCTTGACGATTGGTATGTTTTCGTCTTCACGGCCTCCGAATTTGAAGGGGAGTTGATTGATTCCCGCGAGGGCGTTTTGCGCTGGGTTCCAGACGATGAGGTGCTCACGCTTCCCTTGTGGGAAGGTGACCGCATTTTCATCCCCTGGCTGGATAAACCGCGCTGCTTCTCCGCCCGTTTCATGTATCAAAATGGGGTCTTGAAAAACCACGAAGTTGTGTTCTACTGAACCGCAACGGGGATGCGCCGGAACATCCGAGGTCGCGAAGACCTCGGATGTCTTGCTTATGGGGGACTGACTGGGCCAACATCCGCAAAGCGGCCCATAGGACAACTGCGAGCAGTTGTCCTATGGGCTTCGCTTTGGAGTGGGGCATATCGATACCGCTTTTCCTCTACCCCTTCTCTCAAATTGACACTTGACAATTATAGAACATCTGTTCTATAATCCAATTGCCATTGCAATGCCCTGAAAACGCTCCTTTCAGGTACCTGCGCGCCGAGATTTTTGCTGCCGTTTTGTATTTGCCGCCCTCGCAAGCGCCGCAAATACCCCTTTTTTGGAGGTTTCCCATGAATCGCGCTCTCCCTGCATCTTTCGCGCACTTGCGCATCCAGCGCGGCCTGTTGTTCGGTTTGCTCATCATCGCTGCGCTGCTGGCTTTCGAAATTTTCAACTTCAGCACAACCCAGTTCGCTCTCGGTGATTTGCTGGGTGAATTGAATTTTGCCGGCTTCCGCTGGTCCAGCATCCTGGCTATCGCCTTCTGCGGGATTGACTTTGCCGGTATCGCCCGCATCTTCACCCCCGAGCAGGGGGCGGACGAACCCACGGAAGTCTGGTATCTCTTCGGGGCCTGGCTGCTGGCCGCGGCCATGAACGCCATGCTGACCTGGTGGGGCGTTTCCATCGCCATCCTCAACCACGAAACCCTGGGCAACGCGGTCATCGCCCGTCAGACGCTTCTCAAGGTCGTACCCGTCTTCGTCGCCATCATGGTGTGGCTCATCCGGGTACTCATTATCGGCACGTTTTCCGTAGCGGGAGACCGCCTCTTCAGCCAGGCGGAGAAAAGCGCAACGCGCTCTTCCTATGTGCCGAAGAACGGGAGCGGCACCTATCGGCCCTCCCCGGCGAAGGCGCGCCGCCCCCGCCCCGCCGCGGCGACCTCCTTCCGCCCCGCACCCAAGACCTCTGCCCGCAGACAGCAGTATTGGGATGAACCCGAATACGCGCCTCTGGACGGCGGCTACTCCCGTCCCGAACCGACCTACCACCCCGTCTCGATGAGCGCGCCGGAAAGCCGAGGTCAGTACCGCCGATGACCCGTGTTATCCTCTCCTCCTCTTTTTCGCTGAAAAGACCTTGTCAGCGGGGGATTTCAGAACTCCAGTCCCCCGCTGAAGCGTAAAGAAATCTGCTCGGTGAATTTTGCAGGCGGAAAGTGAGTACAGCAACCTCTGACAGAGCATTTGCCCAGACGCAACCTGTTCCCTTGAATCCAAAGGAGAAAACGTGCAATTCAAATACGAGTTTACGCGATTGCTGGTAACGAACTTTCGCGAGTGCTTCATCTTCTATCGCGATATTTTGGGGTTTACACCCCTCTTTGGAACGGAAAACGACACGTATGCCGATTTTTCTGCGGGAGCGGCCAACATCGCCTTGTTCGATAAGCGCGAAATGGCCGCGACACTTGGGGCGGAGAATCTGCCCAAAAGAGCAGAAAGTCAGGATGGCGTGTGTCTGGTGTTTGGCGTGGCCAGTGTGGACGAGGCCTACGCGCATCTAAGGGCAAAAGGGGTGACACTCGCTGCAGAACCCGCTGACCATCCCGACTGGGGCATTCGCACTGCCCATTTTCGCGACCCGGATGGGAACTTGATAGAAATCAATCAGCCGATAGGACACGGATGAAATGACCGCTGCTGCTTCTCGCCTGAAACGGCCACGCCACGAAATGCCGGAATACATTCGCGAGGCGCTGCTTGCTCGCGGCTTGATGGACGCTTATCGCAGTCGCCCTCCGTATCAGCAGAATGATTACATCGGGTGGATAACCCGAGCAAAACGGGCTGAGACGAGAGAAAGGCGCCTGGCGCAAATGTTGGACGAATTGGAACAGGGCAACAAGTATATGAAAATGAACTATCGCCCCAAGCGATATGGATGAAGGGGTGTTTGGCTTGTGAGAGGAGCAACAAGTTACACGGGATAGTTTGTAATTCTCACAGCCAAGTCCAGCGGTAGGGTTACGTGGCAGTCCAGGTGTTCTCATTATGCAAGACTATGAATTTTCAGAGAGAGATGGCTTTCTCGAAATTGAATATCCGCCGGATTGGGAGGGGGTGTCCTGGGAGGCAGAATACCTCCCCCCCGACGCATATTCCGAGGAAGAGTCTTCCCCCCCGTATGCCTCCGAAATCGGAGGTTTTTTGTTCCCCGCTTTGCTGCCGCCTGCCCTGGTGCTCTTTTTCGGAGGGCTGCTGGCCTTCTTCGTATACGCCTTCTTCCCCGCCGCGGCTCCGGTCCAAAGAGAGGCCGCTCTCGTCCTCCCCGCGGAGGCTCCCCTCTCATCGGAAGGCGGCGCTCCCGCCAACGAAA
>DRKV01000305.1 GCA_011051635.1 Chloroflexota bacterium
ACGAGGAGCGCGGGGAGAAGTACCCGGAGAGGGCGCATGGGGGAGATAGTCGGGTAGTCAGGTAGTCGGGTAGTCGGGTAGTCAGGCAGTCGGGTAGTCGGGCAGTCGGGGGAACTGCATTCTACCTGCGCCATTCCGCATTCATCATTCTGCATTCATCATTCCGCCTTCACCATTCCCTCGAGCGCGGTGAGGAGCAAATCCACGTTGGCGCGGGAACTGCTGTAGCCCATCAGGCCGACGCGCCAGATTTTGCCCGCCAGGGGGCCGAAGCCGCCCGCAATTTCCAGGTCGTATTCTTCCAGCAGGCGGCGGCGCACAGCGGCCTCGTCCACCCCATCGGGGACAAGGGGCGTGCTAAGGGTCGGGGAGCGGTACTCCTGCGGGACGAAGAAATCCATCCCCAGGGCTTCCAGCCCTTCCCAGAGGCGTTCCGCGTTGGCGCGGTGACGGGCGAAGCGGGCCTCCAGGCCCTCCTCCACAATCAGGCGCAAACTCTCATGCAGGCCGTAGAGGCTGCTAATCGGCGGGGGATGGTGATAGGCGTGCGTCTCGCCCCAGTAACGGGCAATCAGCGGCAGGTCAAGGTACCAGACATCCACCGGCGTCCGGCGGGTTTCCAGGGAGCGGCGCGCCCGCTCCGAGATGGTGATGGGAGCCATCCCCGGCGGGGCGGAGAGACACTTCTGCGAACCGCTGTAAACGATGTCCAGGTCCCAGGCATCCACGGCGACCGGCGCGCCGCCCAGGGAGGCAACCGTATCGAGGAGCACCAGCGCCCCGTGCCGGTGCGCGGCGGAGGCGATTTCCGCTACCTGAGGCTGGAGGGTGCCCGTAGAGGTCTCCATGTGGACGAGGGCCAGCAGTTTGTAGGGCTTGCGCTCCAGAGCGGTCTCCACCTCCTGGGGCGTGAAGACCTGCCCCCAGGGATGTTCGATGGTATCCACCTGCGCCCGGTGGCGGAGAGCAATCTCGGCCAGCCGCGCCCCGAAATAGCCGTTGACCAGCACCAGGACGGCGTCGCCAGGCTCGATGAAGTTTGCCAGGGCGGCTTCCATCCCTGCCGTGCCCGTCCCGGAAAGCGGGAAAGTCCATTCGTTGGCGGTCTGGAAGGTGTAGCGCAGCATCTCCTGGATTTCGCCCAGGTAAACCATCAACTGCGGGTCGAGGTAGCCCACCATCGGGGCAGCCATCGCTCGCAAGACGCTGGGCGGCAGGGTGCTGGGGCCAGGGCCGAGGAGAATACGGGGGGTGGGATTGAGAGAATGCATGGCGGCGGGGCAAATCGGCAGATTGGTGAGCGAGGTCAGGGGTTGCGAGTTAGGAGTTGCGAGTTGCGGGTTACGCGCCGTTGACGAGTTGGCGGGCGATGCGGTTGTGCTCCTGTATCAGGGCACGCTCGTCCACGGTGAGAATATGCCCTTCCTTGACGACGAATTTGCCGCCCACAACGGTGTAATCCACCCGCACGGACTGGTCGAAGACCACCGCGGCCACAGGGTCGTGCAGGCCGCCGGCGTACTCGATGCGGTTGAGATTGACGGCGAAGAAGTCGGCGCATTTGCCCGCTTCCAGCGAGCCGATGTCGCTGCGCCCCAAGACGGCGGCCCCGCCGCGGGTTCCCAGGTAGAGGGCATCGCGGGCGGTCATCAGGCCCCCGGCCCCCACCCCAACCCCTCCCCCGACGGGGGAGGGGTCGGGGGTGGGGGTACGCGAAAAACCAGTGATGCCCTCGCGCACCCGCGCCAGCATCATGGCCTGGCGCACCTCACCGAGCAGGTGCGAGCCGTCGTTGGAGGCGGAGCCGTCCACGCCGATGCCCACCTTGACGCCCGCGGCCAGGAATTCCTTGATGGGGGCGATGCCGGAGGCCAGGCGCATGTTGGAGTTGGGGCAATGGGCTACGCCCGCCCCGCTGCGAGCGTAAAGGTCAATTTCATCTTGGTTGACCCAGATGCTGTGGGCAAACCAGGCATCTTTCTCCATCCAGCCCAGTTCTTCCATGTAGCCGACGGGACGGTAGCCGAATTTCTCCAGGCAGAAGGTCTCCTCGTCCTCGGTCTCGGCCAGGTGGGTGTGGAGGTGAACCCCGTACTCCCGCGCCAGGGCTGCCGAGGCGCGCATCAGGTCGCCGGTCACGCTGAAGGGGGAACAGGGGGCCATCACAATCTGGGTAAAAGAGCCGGGATTGGGGTCGTGATAAGTCTCGATGAGACGCTGGCTGTCTTTGAGGATGGTCTCCTCGTCATCCACCACGCTGTCGGGAGGCAGGCCGCCGTCCTTTTCGCTGAGCGACATCGAGCCGCGCGAGGCGTGCAGGCGCAGCCCCACTTCCCGCGCCGCCAGGATTTCGTCATCCAGTTTGGAGCCGTTGGGGAAGAGGTAGAGATGGTCGGAGGCGGTGGTGCAGCCGGAGAGGGCTAGTTCGGTCAGGGCAGTCTTGGTGGAGACGCGGATAGCCTGCGGGGTGAGCCGCGCCCAGATGGGGTAGAGAGTCTTCAGCCAATTGAACAGGTTGGCATCCTGGGCGGCGGGGACGACGCGGGTCAGGGTCTGATAAAAGTGGTGATGGGTATTGACCAGCCCCGGCAGGAGGATGTGTCCGCGCAGGTCGAGGACTTCATCGGCGGTAACGGGCAGTTCCGAAGTAGGCCCGACTTGCTCGATGAAGCCATCCCGAATGAAAAGACCACCATCCGCGATTTCGCGGCGGTGGTCGTCCATAGTCACAAGAATATCGGCGTGCTTGACAAGCAGAGTGGACATGGGGAATCCTCGCGAAGAAACCGCTTCCAGAGAAGATGGAAGAAAACGCCGTCGTGCGGCGTAGTTGTCAGACAACTTGACCGTAGTGTAGCATAAATTCAAGTCTGCGTCAATTGTCTGACAAGCAGCGGGTGCAGGCA
>DRKV01000306.1 GCA_011051635.1 Chloroflexota bacterium
CATCACCGCACCGGCGACAAATGGTGCATCTACCCCATGTATGACTGGGCGCACGGGCAGTCGGATTCCATCGAAGGCATCACCCATTCGATTTGCACCCTGGAATTTGAGAATCACCGCCCGCTTTACAACTGGTACCTCGAAAACCTGGGAATTTTCCACCCCCGACAGATTGAGTTCGCCCGCCTGAACCTGACCTACACCGTGCTCAGCAAGCGGCGGCTGATTCAACTCGTCAAGGAGGGACACGTAAAGGGCTGGGATGACCCCCGAATGCCCACCATCTCCGGCCTGCGCCGCCGCGGGTACACCCCTGAGGCCATCCGCAACTTCTGCGAGGCCATCGGCGTCGCCAAGAACGACAGCGTTGTGGATGTCGCCCTCCTGGAATACCACGTCCGCCAGGACCTCAACAAGCGCGCCCCGCGCCGCATGGCCGTCCTGGACCCCGTCAAGGTGGTCATCACCAACTACCCCGAAGGGCAGGTGGAATGGCTGGAGGCCGTCAACAACCCCGAAGACGAGAGTGCCGGAACCCGCAAGGTTCCCTTCAGCCGGGAACTGTACATCGAGCGGGCCGATTTTCGGGAGGAGGCCCCCCGCAAATACCACCGTCTGGCCCCCGGGCGGGAGGTGCGCCTGCGCTACGGCTACTTCATCAAGTATCAGGAAGTGGTCAAGGACGCCGAGGGCAACGTGGTGGAGATTCACTGCACCTACGACCCGGAGACGCGGGGCGGATACGCCCCCGACGGGCGCAAGGTACGCGGCACCATCCATTGGGTTTCGGCGCAGCACGCCATCGAGGCCGAAGTGCGTCTCTACGACCGCCTGTTCACCGTCCCCAACCCGATGAGCGCCGAGGAAGGCAAAACTTACCTGGATTATCTCAACCCGAATTCCCTGCAAGTGCTGACCGACTGCAAACTGGAGCCGTCCCTGGGCGAAGCGGTCCCCGGCGAGCGCTTCCAGTTCGAGCGCAAGGGCTACTTCATCGTTGACCCCGACAGCACGCCGGAGCGCCCCGTCTTCAACCGCACGGTAACGCTGCGGGATACGTGGGCGAAGTTGGAGAAGAAATTGGGAAAGAAGTAAGCGCGGGATTCCCCCTTTTTGAGTCAACTGCCGGGCAGGCGAGGGCAACGCTCCCGCCTGCTTTTGCATTTAAGGCGAGGGGAATCCGAGACCTGACGGGTTTTTAGAAACCCGTCAGGTCTGCATGGTCTCCCCGTCAGGTCTGCATGGTTTCCAGGATTTCGATAGCCCGCCGGAGGCGCTTCAGGACGGTCTCCTTGCCGATGATTTCCATTGTCTCGAAGATGGGGGGACTGACCTTCTGCCCCGTGGCGGCTTCGCGCAGAATCCCGAAGAGGGCACCCGCCTTGAGGCCCATCTCCTCCGCGAGGGCGCGGACGGGCTGCTCCCCGCTTTCCAGGGTAATCTCCGGGAGGGCGGATAACACTTCGTAGAGGCGTTTAGCGGCCTCCAGCGCCTGGGCCGGCGTAACCTTCTTTGGCACGAGCCGCTGCGGGTCCGGTTCGACTTCTTCCCGGAAGAAGAAACCGGCAATCAGGGGGGCATCGTCCAGCGTCTTGAGACGCGGCTGCAAAATGGGCATCATCTTCCGCAAGGTGGCATCATCAGGATGATAGCCGGCCTGCTCAAAGAAGGGTTTGACGCGGCGGAGCAGGTCTTCCGGCTCCAGGTTGCGGATGTGGAGGCCGTTGAAGTGGTCCAGTTTGGAGAAGTTGATGGCCGCGGGGGAGGGGTTGAGACGGCGGATGTCGAATTTTTCCACCAAATCGGCGAGGGTAAAGAATTCGGTGCGGTCGTCGTAAGACCAGCCCATCAGGGCGGCCCAGTTGTTGACCGCTTCGGGGAGGTAGCCCAGTTCGCGCAGGTCGGTGATGTAAATGGAGCGGCCATCCTTCATCAGTTCGGCGGCATCGCGCTTGCTCATTTTGCCCTTGCCGCTGGGCTTGAGGAACAAGGAAAGATGCACCCAGGCGGGCTGTTCCCACCCGAAGGCGCGGTAAACGTGAACGTGCAGGGGGAAGGTGGGCAGCCATTCGGAGCCGCGCAGCACGTGGGTGATTTTCATCAGGTGGTCGTCCACCATCGCGGCCAGGTGATAGAGCGCCCAGCCGTCGGATTTGACCAGGATGTAATCGTCCAGTTGGTCGTTGCGGTAGGTGATGTCGCCGCGGATGACATCGTGGCAGGTGACGGAGCCTTCGCGGGGCATCTTGAAGCGAATGACATGCGGTTCCCCGGCGGCGACGCGGGCAGCGGCCTCCTCCGGGGGGATGTTCCGGCAATGGCCGTCGTAGCGCGGCTGCTCTTTGCGGGCCTGCTGTTCGGCGCGCAGTTTCGAGAGGCGCTCCGGGGAGCAGAAGCAGGGGTAGGCGTGGCCGCTCTCCACCAATCGTTGGGCGTATTGGAGGTAGATTTCCTTGCGCTCCGACTGGCGGTAAGGGCCGTAAGGACCGCCTACATCGGGGCCTTCGTCCCATTCCAGCCCCAGCCAGCGCAGGCCGTCCATAAGTTCTTGCTCGGCGCCATCCTGGTAGCGTTTGCGGTCGGTATCTTCGATGCGTAAAATGAATTGACCGCCGCTCTGGCGGGCAATAAGGTAATCGTAAAGGGCGGTGCGCGCCCCTCCGAGATGCAGGCGTCCGGTAGGCGAGGGGGCAAAACGGACGCGAGCCGGTTTGGTGAGGGTCATGCAATTCTCCTATTCAAAATCCAGTTGTTTGCGGCGGATGGCGACGCTTTCCACCAGCCCGATGCCGAGCATCATGGAGAGCAGGGAACTCCCGCCGTAACTGATGAAGGGCAGCGGCAGGCCGGTGACGGGGAGCAGTTTCAGGTTCATGCCCACGTTGACCAGGGCGTGGAAGGCCAGCAGGGTCGCCACGCCGACGGCAATCAGCGCTCCGTAGGTATCACGGGCCTGTTGCGCCACCCGCAGGCAGCGCCAGATGACGAAGAGCAGGAGGGCAATCACCAGGGTGGTACCCACAAAGCCGAATTCCCCGGCCATGACGGCGTAGATGAAATCGGTCTGACGGACTTTGAGAAAACGGTTCTGCACCTGGGGGTTTTGGCCGTACCCCTGCCCGAAAAGGCCGCCGGAGCCAATCGTGGTGAGGGCCTGCTCCACGTTGTAGGCTTCGCCGTAGCGGGCATCTTCTTCTGTAAAGAGGAAGTTGCGTACCCGCTGCACCTGATAAGGCTTGATAAGGCCCTCCTCCCCCAGCGAGTCGGGGTTGAGGATGACGTTGAAAACCAGCGGGATAGAGATGAGCAGCACGGCAAGCCCTGTCCCGACGGTGATGAAGACGTAGCGCGCCGGCAGCCCCGCGGCCCACAGAAGCGCAAACCACAAGACAAAGAGCACGATGGAGGTGCTCAAATCGGGTTGCAGCAAAATCCAGATAGCGATACCCAGGGTGAGCAGGAAACTACGCACAATCCAGGCCGGCTGGTGGATGCGGTGCTGGTTGCGGGCGAAGAAATGCGCCAGCACCAGGATGATGACGATTTTGGCAATCTCGGAGGGCTGGATGAGGATGAAGCCCACGTCAAACCAGCGCGCCGAGCCGTACAGGGCCGCGCCCACGATGTAGAGCACGGCCAGGGCGCCCCCCACCCCCAGGTAGAGGGTACGGTTGATGGAAGCCCACAGGTGGTAGTCAATCCAGGTGGTGAGGAAGACCACGGCCAGGCCGATGAGGGCAAAGATAATTTGCCGCTGCACCAGATTGAGTTCCAGCAGTTCGATGTTCCCGGCAATCGCCGAGCGAATCATCACCACGCCGAAGATGATGAGCAGGATGACGCCGCTCAGCAGCCAGAAGTCGAAGTGTTTCCAGGAAATTCGTTGCATGGGATGATACCGTTAAAGTAACGCGGATTGCGCTGATGCCCGCTGATTTACGCTGTTTCTTCTCTTGTGGCACAACTGTTCGCAGTTGCGCTACCGGGGCAGGCATTCCCGCCGGTAGCGGGCGCGCAGGTCGTCTATGGGGCGCAGATTGCCCTCGGAGTCCGCGAAATACCATTGCTGCCAGCCGTTACAAGGGCCGCCGCCCATCAGGTGCTTGCCCGTTTGATGGATGGAACCCTCAAAGCCGTCGGGCAGGCGCAATTTGCCGTCCGGCTTGATGCGGGCGACCTGCTCGCGCCGGGAGCGGAAATAGAGTTCCTGTCCGGGCTGCAAATACCCGGCTTCCAGCAAGCGGCTGAAAGGCACCTTCGGGGCCAAACGCCGCTTGTCCCGGACACTGAAGACTTCCCGGTCGAACAGTTCCGGCTCCACGGCGGCGATTCTGGCCTGAGCAATCTCGATGTATTTTTCCTCTTTCTCAATGCCAATCCAGTGCCGGTGGAGGCGCTTCGCTACCACCCCCGTCGTCCCGCTGCCGAAAAAAGGGTCAAGGACAACGTCGCCGGGGTTGCTGGATGAGAGTATGACGCGGTACAGGAGGGCCTCGGGTTTCTGGGTGGAATGGGCTTTCTTGCCGTTGACTTTCACCCGCTCCGCGCCGGAGCAAATCGGGAGCAGCCAATCGCTGCGCATCTGTTTCTCGCCGTTGAGTTGTTTCATGGCGTGGTAGTTGAAGGTGTACTTTGCGCCTTTGAATTTGCTCGCCCATATCAGCGTCTCGTGGGCATTGGTGAAGCGCACGCCCCGAAAATTAGGCATCGGATTGGTTTTTATCCAGACCACATCGTTCAGGAACCAGTAGCCGAGGTCCTGCATGATGCTCCCGATGCGGAAAATGTTGTGATAGGAGCCAATCACCCAGAGCGTGCCGGTATCTTTGAGAACGCGCCGACAAGCGCGAAGCCAGGCACGGGTAAAAGCATCGTATTCAGCGAGACTGCCAAACTGGTCCCAGGCCTCATGCACCCCTGCCACCTTGGTCAGGTTGGGACGGTACAAGTCCCGCGGGAGTTGCAGATTGTACGGCGGGTCGGCGAAAATCAAATCTACGGAGTTCTCCGGCAGCGTATCGAGAACTTCCACGCTGTCACCGGGCAAGATGC
>DRKV01000307.1 GCA_011051635.1 Chloroflexota bacterium
GGTTGTGTACCCTCAGTGAACAATCTTTTAGTGGAGGTTCTTTGTGACCCAACGCGATACCAGTTCGTATGATGCAAAAGACATCCAGGTGTTGGAAGGCCTGGAAGCGGTCCGCCGCCGCCCCGGTATGTACGTCGGCGGGACGGACATCAAAGCCCTGCACCACCTGGTTTACGAGGTGGTGGACAACTCGATTGATGAAGCGCTGGCCGGATTTTGCGACCGCATTGATGTGACCATCCACCCCGACAGCAGTGTGACCGTTTCGGATAACGGGCGCGGTATTCCGGTGGACATTCACCCCCAAAAGAAGGTGCCCGCCCTGCAACTGGTGATGACCACCCTCCACGCGGGCGGCAAATTCGGGGGCGGGGGCTACAAGGTTTCGGGTGGCCTCCACGGGGTGGGCCTGTCCGCCGTCAATGCTCTCTCCGAATGGTTCGTCGTGGAAGTGCGGCGGGGCGGGAAAATCCACCGTCAGCGCTACGCGCGCGGTTATCCCGTCGGGCCGCTGGAAGTGATTGGCAAGACCAGCCCCAAAGATACCGGCACCACCCAGACCTTCAAATTCGACCCGGAAATCTTCAAAGGCGACCTGGATTACCGCTACGAGACCCTCGTCCAGCGCTTCCGGGAGATGGCTTTCGTCACCCGCGGGGTGAAAATCCACTTTGTGGATGAGCGCCGCGACAAGGAGATGACCTTCTACTTTGAGGGCGGTATCAAGTCCTTCGTGCGCTATCTCAACCGCAACCGCAAAGTACTCCATCCCGTCATGCATGTGGAAAAAGAAGTGGACGGCATTACGATTGACGTTGCCATCCAGTATTCCGATTCCTACTCCGAGTCGGTGTATTCCTTTGCCAATACCATCAACACCGTGGACGGCGGCACGCACCTCACCGGCCTGCGCATGGCCCTGACGCGCACCATCAACGATTACGCCCGGCGGGCCGGGCTGCTCAAAGATTCGGACTCCAACTTTACCGGCGACGATACCCGCGAGGGCCTCACCGCCATCGTCAGCATCAAACACCCCGACCCTCAGTTCGAGAGCCAGACCAAGGTCAAATTGATGAACCCGGAGGTGCAAACCTACACCCAGCAGGTGGTCAACGAGGCCTTCGGCTCTTTTTTGGAGGAAACGCCCTCGGCGGGCAAAGCCATCGTGCAGAAGTGCCTCACTTCGGCCCGGGCGCGGGACGCGGCCCGCAAGGCCCGCGACCTGGTGATTCGCAAATCCGCTCTGGAGAGCCTCACCCTGCCCGGCAAACTGGCCGACTGCTCCTCCCGCGACCCCAACAACACCGAACTCTACATCGTGGAGGGCGATTCGGCAGGCGGCTCGGCCAAGCAGGGACGCGACCGCCATTTTCAGGCCATCCTCCCCTTGCGGGGCAAAATTCTCAACACCGAGCGCGCCCGGCTGGATAAAATCCTGGCGAACAACGAGGTCAAGGCCCTCATCTCGGCCCTGGGAACCGGAATCGGAGAGAGTTTCAGCCTCGATGGGCTGCGCTACAAGCGCATCATCATCATGACCGATGCCGACGTGGACGGCAGCCACATCCGCACCCTGCTGCTGACCTTCTTCTTCCGCTACATGCAGCCCCTGATTGAGGAAGGACACCTCTACATCGCCCAGCCGCCGCTCTACCGCATCTCTCATCAGAAGAAGGTGTATTACGCCTACACCGAAGCCCAGAAAGAAGAACTCATCCGCTCGCTGGGCATCCCCCCCGAAAAAGTGAATTTGCAGCGGTACAAGGGCTTGGGCGAGATGAACCCCCAGCAGTTGTGGGAGACCACCATGGACCCCGAACACCGCACCTTGCTGCAAGTGACCATCGAAGACGCCGCCGAAGCGGACCGCACCTTCGATATGCTCATGGGAGCGGCTGTCCCCCCCCGCCGCCGCTTCATCCAGACCCACGCCAAAGAAGTCCGCAACTTGGACATTTAGTAGCACAACTGCTAGCAGTTGTGCCACAATCCCAACCAACGGTAGGACAACTGCGAGCGGTTATCCTATGCACTTCAGGGCAATCGCTCGCTTGCAAGGCCATCACGAAGCGTAACGTACATAAGTTTTCAGGAGAGAACCACCATGCCTAAACTCAAAAAGAACCGTCCGGCCCGCGGCGCTGTGCGTGGAGGAATGCGCGGCGGTCCGCCCGCCAATCTGGGGCGGAGCGTGCGCCGCAACGCTTTCCGCAAGCAGGCCAATGCCATTCACAGCCGCCCGCGCCCGGCAGTGCGTCCTGCTGCTCCGCCGCGCAGAGTGATGCCCAGGCAGCCAGTCCGCCCCGCCCTGAAGGGCAGACGCCGCCGCCCCGTGCCGGCGACGCCTCCGGTGCGGCGGCAGGTTCCCCGCGCTGGTGTCGGCGGACGCCCCGGCATGGCCGCGGCTGCCGCCGGAGGGCTGGTGGCGCTCAACGCGGCTTTGGCGCATCCCGAATTGCAGACCAGCGTTCGGATGCTGCAAAGTTCTCTGGAGCAGGTTCGGCAGGATGCAAGTTTGCAGTCTCTTCAGGAAGAAGTCACGCGCCTGAATGAACGGGTCAACAAGGTGGTCTCGCTGCTGGAAAGCGCCCGAGAGCAGGGATACGCTTATCAGGGCGACATGGACGAGATTGCCTATCAGGCTGTTGCCGCTTGGCAGGGCGTGTATCCCCAGGTCACCCAGGAGATTCCCCGGCAGGCGGCGGCTTTGCAGGCGAGGTTGCAGACTCTTTCCACACCGGTAGCCCAACTAAACCGCGTTCTGAGCAACCCTGCTGCGGCGCGCCGCCCTCTCCAGCAGGTGGAATCTCAGGTCAATCAATTGCAAAACGAGGCCGGCCTGGCCCGTTCCGCTCTGCAATCCCGGTACAGCGATGTAGAATCCCAAATTGGTTCCCTTGAAAGTCGCCTGAACAAAATCCACTGGGCCTTGAAGCAACTGGATGAGGCCAAATTCAATCTGGAGCGCGGCGAAGACCTTGTCATGGCGGTGCGCGCCCGCTGGGACAAAGAGGGCAAGGACGACCCTGAAGGGGTGCTCTACCTGACGAACAAGCGCCTGATTTTCGAGCGTAAGGAGAAACTGGCCCGCAAGAAGGTGCTCTTCATCACCGTGGATTCCGAACTGGTGCAGGAAGTCCTCATTGACCAGCCGGTATCGGCCATCAAGGAGGTCAAGGCCGTCCACAAGGGGCTGTTCGGGCATCAGGATTTCCTGAGTTTGCGCTTCGACGCTCCCGGCCTGAAGGATGTCTCCATGCACCTGGACGGGCAGGATTCCAAAGATTGGGACGTGCTCATCCGCAAGGTGCAGAGCGGAGAAATCGAGCAGGAGCGGGCTGCTGCGACGGGCGTCTCCCTGAGCGACCTCACCAAACCGCTTACCCAGGCCGATTTGCTGGCTCTGCAAGGGGAGGTCAATGCTCTTCAGGATGCCATGATGCTGAAAACCGCGCGGGTGGAACTGGAGAGCCTGGAATCCGAGGTCGGGAACCTGGGACGCGAGTTGAGCGCCCTGCGGGCCCGCGGCTACGTCATCGAGAAATCGCTGGAGGGGGACGTGGAAATCCTGACTACCCAGTGGGAGCGCGTCCGCCAGAATGCTCTCACCGTGTTGGAGCAGCAGACCGGTTTGCTGGGCGAGATTATGCAAGGCATCCAGGACGATACGGGACGCCTGTTGGGAATGAGCGCCAATCTGGCCGCGGCGCGTCCGCTCTACATGCAGGTCAAATCGGCGCTGGCTTCGGCGCAGGCGCAGGCCGAGGCCGCCGAGGAGACCGTCTTCGCCCAGTTCGATGCTTATGACGACGAGGTGGAGAGTTTGGCCGCCCATTTCGATTGGGTCAACTGGATGCTGGACGCCCTGGAAACCGCCTCCTTCCAGTTGGCTGCTGCCGAGAGCGGTGTAGCCGCCGTGGAAGCCCAGTGGCTTCGCCCCGGCCTGGAGCCGGAGAACGGTATCCTCTTCCTCACCGACCAGCGCCTGCTGTGGGAAGACCGGGTGGACGATTTCGAACTCAAATTCGATGTGCCCCTCAGCCAGGTGCTCGGCGTGCAGACCGAAGAGGAAGATGAGGAAGAAACCGACATCATCGCTTGCGCCCTGGATGCCGGCGCTCCGGTGGCGGAAGCCCGTTTTTTGCTCGGCCAGCCGGTGGGTGAGGCCTGGGTGCAGATGATTAACCGCGCCCGCTCCGGCGGTTACGTCGAAGACCGCGCCGTGAAGGTGGACGAGACCGAACTGGAACGCATCCGCAACGCCCCGACCGTGTGTCCGACATGCGGCGCGCCGCTCAGCGCCCCCATCCTGCGCGGCCAGACCGAAATCGTGTGCGAGTATTGCAACGCCGTGATTCGGCTGTAGGAGAAGAATCACCACCGGGGCATCCTGAAATGCTTCCCCCCTCCCTGCAACGGAGGGGGGAAGCGGTAAGTACGAAATACTCACCACACGCTTTTCTGCCGTTGCCGGAGAGAGCCGTATTTGTCTCTTGACATTTTGCAGA
>DRKV01000308.1 GCA_011051635.1 Chloroflexota bacterium
CCCGAAGAATTTCATTCGCCCGAAAGCATACCCGGCCAGGATGGAGGTCGTCAGCAGCCCCGCCAGTGTGACGGTGGTGATGATGACGCTGTTGAGGAAGTACTTGCCGAACTTGGCCTCGGTCCAGGCTTCCACGTAGTTGCTGAACTGAGGCACTTTGGGCAGCCATTGCTTGTTGATGGTCTCTCCCAGAGTCATCAGGGAGGTGGAAACCATCCAGAAGAAGGGCAGGATGGCGAGAATGCCCCCCGCGATGAGGATGAGATAAATCAACGCCTTGCCCAGACTCAGGTTGAAGCGCGGGCCGGATGCTTCCCCGGAGACGGCGGGAGTTGTCTGGAGGGTCTGAGTGGAATTAGCCATAGAACACACGCTCCCCAAAGACTTTGTTCTGCACGAGAGTCAACGCCAGGATGATGAAGAACAGGATGATGGCCTGCGCCGTGGCGTAGCCGTACTGATTGGCCTTGTAAAAAGTGTCGAAGATGGTCACGCTGGTGACATCCACGGTCCCCAGCGCGGATGGGACGCGCATCACGTAGATGTGGTTGAAGGCCTTGAAGGTGCCGATGAAAGCAATCAGCGCCAGGTAGAAGGTCACCGGTGAGAGCAGCGGCAGGGTGATGTGGCGGAAGGCGTGCCACTTGTTGGCCCCGTCAATCTCGGCGGCCTCGTACAACTCGTGGGGGATAGAACCCAAACCGGCCAGGAAGATGACCGTGTTGTAGCCCACATACGTCCAGATGCCGAAGAAGACAATCGAGACCAGCGCCATGCTCGGCCCGGCCCAGAAACCCTCCAGGTTAAGCCCGAACATCACGTTGTTGAAGGGACGCGGCTCAAAGAGCCACTTTTGCGGCTCCTTGCCGAACATTCCCAGAAATTGATTGGCAAGCGAGGTAGGGCGGGAGTTGAAAATCGTGCGGAAGACCACCGCCGTGGCGACCACCGGCGTGATGTAGGGCAGGAAGTACAACATGCGGAAGAACTCCTGCCCCTGGATTTTCTGGTACAGGAGATAGGCCAGCACCAGCGCGATGGCTATCTCCGCCGGGACGGTCCCGATGGCGTAGTACAGCGTGCGCGGCAGGGAACCGAGAAAATCCTCATCCCCGTTGGCAATCATCAGCCCCCATCCGGAGGAGATGACCCAGCCTCCGGCCATCAGGATGAGGGCTGCCAGGGTGCCGATGATGAGTTTTCGGTTGCTCAGGGAGCGGAAGGCATTCTGCCAAATCCAGTAGGCGATGCCGATGAGAATGAAGCCCCCGATGAAAATTGCCACGCCTTTCCAGTCTCCCACGGTCTTGGTGTAATTCTGCAGGCCGACGAAAGACCCTTTACGCACCCGCCACCGGAAGGTGCTCATATACACCGCGTAGCCGATGGGGAACAGCCCGAACAGGCTGATGACGAGAAACGCCGGCAAGATGAACAGGTAAGCCGTCAACTGCTCCTGGACATCTATCCAGCGCATGCGGCGGCGCTTCTTTGGAGCCCCGCCCGATATGGAACTGGTGGTTGTCGCCACTGTACTATCTCTCCTCGGTAAGGTAGTATCGCTTGGCTTCAATGTAACGCCGCCAATTATACCCGTTTTTCGGGCAGTTAATCCAGATGAGAGTCGTTTTAATCGGGGGGGCGTGTCACGTACCACGTACCACGTGTCACGTGCGGCGTGCGAGGTGCGATGTGCGACGTGGCGCGGGCACTGCCCTCGCTTACCCTTGCCCCGCGAGGCGGATTTCGCTTTGGAGTGCGGCATCTCGATGCCGCTTTTCCCGTCCGCCCCACACATTCACAAAGGAGCGGGCACGGCAACTGACAGAACTCGGCGTAAGTGTACGGCTATCTGCCTCCCGATACCAGGGGCAGGAACAAGCGGTACGCCTCTTCTCCGAAGGGCAAAGCGCGAAAGTAATACCCCGTCCCCGGCGAACCTGCCCAAAGTCGTCCCGGCGGGTTGGCATCCACCACCAGCAGATTGGCGAAGGGCCAGGCCAGCCCCTCGTTGAACGGCGTCCAGGTCCGGCCCCCGTCGGCGCTGAAGAGAACCCCCCGGGAATCGGGGTGGTAACCTCCGGAATAAAGAGCGCTGCTGGAGGCGGCAAAAAGCCGTTTGGGGTCTCCGGGGAGCACTGCCGCGTCGCGCAGAAAGTCGTCTTCCAGCAGGTGTTCCCAGGTCAGGCCGCGGTCGCGGCTGCGGTACAATCCCCGCCCCGTGCCGAAAACCGCGGCGTACACCCATCCCGCGTTGGATGGGTCGGGACGGATGGCGGCCACACCCTCCCAATAGGTATCCCAGAACTCCCCTCCCAGTTCCCCCCTCATTTCCGGCAGTCCCGTTTCCTGCCAGGTTCCCGCCTCTCCTCCGCCGACCGAGCGCCAAAATCCGGCTTCGCCCCCCGCATACACCACATCCCCGTCGAAAGCGTCCACGGCGGTGTAGCGGCAGCCGTTGCAGTCCAGCACCGCCCTCCACGTGTGGCCGTCGTCCCGGCTGCGGTACACATCGCCATCCACGGTGATGAAGAGGGTGCGTTGCGAGCCCGGGCTGTGCGCATCCACGCTCAGGCCGGAGGGAATTCCGGAGGGCAGCCCCGCGTTGCCCGAAGTCCAGGTTGCTCCGTAATCCTCGCTGCGCAACAACGTGTGCGGGGAATCGAGTTCGTTGGCCTGCGTAATCCAAACCACATTGGGGCGCGCGGGGTCGGCAACGACGGTCGTGCTGTTCCCGCCGTTGCCCTCCCAGGAACCGACGTAGGCCGGGTCGTTGCAGTTCTGCCACGTTGCGCCGCCGTCGTCGCTCCGAAAACAGCCCAAATCGGCCAGGGCCAGGTAGATGTGCGTCGAGTCGGCGCCGACCGCCAGGCCGAGAGGGACGATGTTATCCGCCCCGCGCGATTGCCAGCGCCCCGGCTTTACCTCGTCGGTGTACAGGGGCGCGAAGGTGCGTCCGTCATCGCGCGTTGCCCAAAGAAACTGGGAATCGGCCCACAACAGGGCGTCCGGGTCGGAAATATCCACCCCCAGCGTCTTGGCATCGCCGTTGAAACTGGTGCTGTAAGCGAAATCCGTGTCGGTCCAGCCGGGGTCCCAATCATCCTTGCTGCCGAGCAACGTCCAGGTTGTCCCGCCGTCGGCGGTTTCCCAGATTTCGGGGTAATCGATATCGATGACCCGCACGGCGTATTGGTCGTCTGCATCGGGCCACAAGAGCAGATTGCGGCTGCCCAGGTCTGCGGGGCTGCTCCATTGTTCCCACTCCCATCTGCCGTCGAAATAGCCCCGGTAGAGATAGCCCCCCTCCGGGTCGTCCGTTACGCAGTCGTAACCCGGGTCCCAGACATCGCCGTAAGTGGTGACGTAGAGGGTGCGGGCATCGTTGGGGGCCAGGGCGGCATCGGCAATCTGCCCCAGGTCGGCGGCCAGTTGGGCCCAGGTTGCCCCGCCGTCGGTGCTCCCGTAGAGCGCAGCCGGGCCGCAGGCAAAACGTCCTTCCCCCGCCAGCAGGTAGAGCACCTTCTTGTCTTCCGGGTCGATGAACAATTTGAGAATGTGCAGACCCTCATCCGGCGATGCCGCGCCTGCGGGCTGCCAGTTCTTTCCCCCGTCGGTAGTTTTATAAACCGTACCGTCGGCGGCGTCGTACCGGCTGTGGTAGGCGGCGTACCCTGTCGTAGGGTCGGAGGCGGCGATAGCGATGTCGGTGATGTACCCGTCTTTCAGGACGTGGATAAAATGTTCGCCGGAATCCTCGCTGCGAAAGATGCCGGACTCCGTCCCCAGGTAAAGTACAGCGGGGTCGAGCGGGTCGAACCCCAGACCGCTGACGTGCGTGGAAGTCAGGCCGCGGGAGGCCCCAATCACCTCCCAGGTTTGCCCTCCATCGAGCGAACGGTAGGCTCCGCTCAGGTCGCTGGCGGCCAGGATGATGCCGCTTGGCCCCGCTCCGATGGTGTTGAAGGCTCCGCCTCCGCCGGGGTTGGTTCTCTGCCAGGGGGAAAGGGGATGCTGGAGGACGGGCGGAGAAGGAAGCGTGCCCAGCGAAGCGCCCCGAGGGGAAAGGGCGGCCTTTGCGAAGGAATCGCCCACCCTCCCGCGGCCCGCACAGCCGAGAACGGCGAATGCCAGGCCCAGAGTCAGAATCAACGTTCTTTTGAACTGCACCGTGCGCATACCTCGTTTGCCTTGCTCATCTTCCCAGCGCTGCGGCCAGCAAGGTCTCCGCAGCCTGTTGCGCCTGTTCCGTCCTGGGGGCTTCCAGCACCAGCGCCAGCGCCAGCGGCGCGCCCTCGCCGCCGGGGAGCGTCCCTGCCAGCACCCAGGTGTAAGCCGTCGTCTCGGAGGCCGGAGCCAGGGCGACCGTCATCCACCAGGGAGCACCCTCGACGGCCAGCAAAGATGCGGCCTCCCGCGCCCCCTGTGGCGAGAAGACCTGTCTCGCCTCCCCCAGGGCGGGGAGCGTCGTCCATGCGCCCTCCGGCGTCTGGCGGGCTGTTACCAGCCGCGGGGCGGGACGCGTCCCCCCGTTGCTCAAAGCCGCTGCCGCCAGCGCCATCTCCAGGGGATTGACGCGCCACGCGGCGGAGAGGCCGAGATAGTCTTCCTCGCTCCCCGAAGGGAGTTCCGCTTCCCCGAGGGGATAGGGCAGACGCACTTTGGGCGGCTTGCCGAGTCCCCCCGGAATTCCCTCCCCCCACGGGATTCCCGCCCCCAGCGCGGCCAGCGGGGCCGGGCAGCCGAGGCGCAGCCAGGCGCTCCAGGTCTCCGCTGTGGGGGGGCGGGCGCATTCCAGGCCGGCGTACTTCGGGCGGGCGGGGAGGGGGGGCAGCGAATCCTTACGGGAGAGATAACCTCCCAATAGCAGCGCACCCGCCGCGGGGCCGGCCTGATACCTCCCCTGAACCGCGCGGTTCAGCAAGGGGGCGCGGGAATCTTCCAGCAGGTCTTCCCAGGTCTCCTCCAGGTGATTGGGGTCGAAACCGGGGTGCGAAGCCATCGCGTAAATCTCGCCGCTGGCGGCGTTGAGCAGCACCAGCGCGCCGGGGGTATCCCCCAGCAGGTCGTCGGCCAGGGATTGCAGGGCGGGGTCGAGGGCGGTGCGGATGCTCAAACCGGGAGGCGGGGTTCCGTAGAGCAGGTGATACTCCCAGATGGTCGCCGTCGGATAGCCCTCCAGCCCGCGCAGAACGGCGTCCATCCCGGCCTCCAGGCCGCTTTCCCCGAAGACGGGGTGCGTATAGCCAATGATGGGGGCCGCCGATGGGAGGGGGTAGAGACGGGTGTATTCCCCCGGCCTGCCGACGGTGAGCGCCAGCGGACTGCCGTCCCGCGCCCGGATGTCGCCGCGGGGGGAGTAGCGGGCTGCGATGCTGCGCCGGGCGTTGTCGGGGCGGGCGAGGAGAG
>DRKV01000309.1 GCA_011051635.1 Chloroflexota bacterium
CCGCCGTAATTCCCCTGGCGGTAGACCTGCACCGCTTTGGCGTGCGCCACCATGAGATGATGCGCGCTCTGGTAGGCGGCTTGCGCGTTCCAGATGCCCGGCGCGTGGAGGCCGTGCCCGTACCCCAGGAAGGCCGCTACCCAAGGTTCGTTGAAGGTCGCCCACACGGTTATCCGGTCGGCCAGTTTCTCGAAGACGGTGCGGGCGTATGCGGCGAAGTAATCGCTCAGGGCGCGATTCGGCCAGCCGCCCTCGTCTTGCAGCGCCTGGGGCAGGTCCCAGTGGTAGAGAGTGGCCTTGGGCCGGATGCCGTGCTGCAGGAGCGTGTCGGTCAGCCGGTCGTAGAAATCCAGGCCTTTGGGGTTGACCGCCCCGCGCCCCCGCGGGTACACCCGCGGCCAGGAGATGGTGAAACTGTACCACGGCAGGCCGAGTTCGGCCATCAGGGCGACATCGCTTTCCATGCGGTGATAGTGGTCGCAGGCCACATCACCGGTATCGCCGTTCAGGACGCGCCCCGGTTGGCGCACGAAGCGGTCCCAGATGGATTCCCCTTTGCCGTCCTCGTTCCAGGCGCCCTCGATTTGGTAGGCGGATGCCGCCGCGCCCCAAACGAAGCCCTCCGGGAAAGTAGTCTGCATGGGGTTATCCTTTCACCGAGCCGGCCAGCAGGCCGCGCACGAAGTAGCGTTGCAGCCCGAAGAAGACCAGCAGCGGCAGGGCCATCGAGACGAAGGCCCCGGCGGTCAGCAAGTGCCAGTCGTTGCCCCGCGAGCCGACCATCTCGGCCAGCCGCATGGTGAGCACCTGCACGTCCGGCTTGGAGCCGATGAAGACCAGCGCCACCAGGTAGTCGTTCCACACCCACAGGAACTGGAAGATGGCGAACGAAGCCAGCGCGGGCACGGAGAGGGGCAGAATCAGGCGGGTGAAAATCGTAAAGTGCGAAGCCCCGTCAATGAAGGCCGATTCCAGAATATCGCGCGGCAGCCCGTTGATGTAGTTGAACAACAGGTAAGTCGCCAGCGGCAGCCCGAAGCCGGTATGCGCCAGCCAGACCGCCAGGAAAGTGCCGTTCAGGTCCAGTTTCACGTAGTCTTGCAGGATGGGAACCAGGGCAATTTGCAGCGGCACCACCAACAGGGCTACCACCATCACGAAGAGCAGCCGCCTGCCGGGGAAGCGCATCCAGGCGAAGCCGTAAGCGGCAAAGGCGGCAATCAAAATCGGGATGACCGTGGCCGGAACGGTGACGGTCAAACTGTTCAGGAAGGCACCCACGAAGTTATCCCCCTGGACGGTAGTCACCGAGCCGTCCGGGTTGCGCAACTCGAAACTCTTCCCGTTGAGCACCTGTTTGTAGTTTTCCAGGGTGAAATTGGTGCGCGTCGTCCAGCGCTCCTCCTGAACTTCAATACGCCCCAGGCGCTTGTTCCCCACCCAGATGACGCGTTTCCCGTCCGGTGTGGAGATGCCCTCCCGGAACTGGTCGAAGGTGCCGGTCGCTCCCAGAATTTCCATCTCGCCGTTAGGGTCCACCCCCTCGGGAATGGGCATTTCGGAGACCTTGACCCACTCCTTGTGGGGGAAAATTGCCCACCAGCCGGAAGTCTGGATGTCGAAGCGGGTGCGGAAGGAGGAGATGAGCACCCCCAGGGTGGGAATCGTCCATACGGCCACAATCAGGAAGAGGGAGCCGTTTACCAGGATGTCGGAAATCAATTTGCGGCGTTTGCTGCCGGAAGGTTGGGCGCTCATCTTTAGAAAGCCTCCTCTTCACGAAACTGCTTCAGGTTGTAGACCATCACCGGTACTACGGCCAGCAGCAAGATGAAGGCGATAGCCGCCGCGTATCCTTTGTTCTGATTGGTGAAGGCTTGGCGGAAGAACTGGGTGGCAATCACGTGCGTGCCGAACTGCCCGCCGGTCATCACCCAGACGACGTCGAAGATTTTCAGCGAGAAAATCACCACCGTGGTCGTGACCGTGATAATCGTCCCCCGAATGTAGGGCAGCATGATGCGAAAGAAAATCTGGATTTCGTTCGCCCCGTCTACGCGGGCGGCCTCCAGCAAGTCTTCGGGGATGCCTTTGATGGCGGCGGAGAAAATCACCATCGCGAAGCCGGTCTGCATCCAGACCATCACCACAATCAGGAACAGGTTGTTCCAGGGCTGCAGCATCGCCGTCCAGGCCTGGGGCTGGTGTCCCAGCGCCACCCAGATGGCGTTCAGCAGCCCGATTTGCGGGTCGTTGATGTCGCGCACCGCGTAGACGAAGTTCCAGATGACGCCCGCGCCGACCATCGAGATAGCCATGGGCATGAAAATCAGCCCTTTGGCGAGGTTCTCGAAGCGGCTCCGGTCGGCCAGGACGGCAATCAGCAGGCCGAAGATGATGGTGAGACTGGCCCCGAAGACAATCCACAACAGGTTGTTGCGGAAAGAGAGCAGCATATCGCGTTCGGTAAAGACCGCGATGTAGTTTGCCAGCCCGACGAACTCCTTTCCGGTGCGGTCGTGGAGGCTAATCCAGAAAGTGCGCAGGGTCGGCAGCGCCAGGTACCAGGTCAGCACGGCAACCGCCGGGCCGACGAAGACGAAAGGCTGCAAGCGCCGCACCCACGCCCCCGGCAGGCGTTCCACGAACCAGTTGGAGACCAGATAAAGCAGGGCAGCCCCTCCCACGCCCCAGACGATGGCTACCACGGAAATGACAGCCTTTTGGAAGTTGTTGTTTGGGAGCGTGTCTCGCAGCCAGCGAAACCCCACTATCAGCAGCCCGAAGGTGAGCAGGGGGATGAGAATGGACACCAGAAGGCGTCCCAGCGTTCCCGCCAGCCAGTCGAGTACCCCGCGGCTGGGGGCGTTGAAATCCCGCGGTGGTTGCATGGAGGCTTCTCCTTTCATTTGGTGAGACCTGACGGGTCCGGGAAACCCCGTCAGGTCTTTAGGGGAGGGGCATTGGCATCTTGAGTCTGCCGACAAGGGTTTGTTCGCAGACGCAAAACGCGGATGCTCCCACCCCTACCCCTCTCCCACTTGTGGGAGAGGGGAGGCCGACCGTAGGGAGGACGGGGTGAGGGAGAAAACAGCCTATTTCGGCCAGGAGTCGTCAATCTCTTTGAGGGCGGTATCCAGGTCAATGGAGCCGGAGACCCAGTCGGTCATGGCTTTCCAGAAGGAACCGGCCCCGACTTCGCCGGGCATCAGGTCGGAGGCGTCGAAGCGGATGGTGGTGGCGTCCTGGACGAGGGAGGCAATCTTCTTTTCGACCGGGTCGCCGTACCAGTCGAGTTGAACGTCCTTTTGTGCGCCGAGGGCGCCGCC